>JBQCJB010000263.1:0-9866 GCA_051953155.1 Aureliella sp.
ACTGGGACAACGACGGCACCTTCGACGAGACGCACACCAACGTCGAGGCCGGCAAATTCAGCTATTCGCATCAATACCTGGACGATAATCCCACCAGCACGCCGGTCGACAACATGCCGATCCGAGTCCAGGTGACAGACGATGACACCGGCAGCGTCACGGGCAATACGACCGTCGAGGTCACCAACGTGGCGCCGGTAATCTTGTCGCTGGCAGCGACTTCAGTCGATGAAAACGGCGTCGTGCATTTGACGGGCACTTACAGCGATGTAGGCACCGAGGATACGCACACTTTGACGATCAACTGGGGCGAAGGTGTGCCGCAAACAGTTGTGGTGACCGGCGGCTCCTTCGATATCCCGCATCAATACCTGGACGATAACCCGACCGAGACTGGCAGCGATATCTTTACGATCGGTGTCACGCTGGCCGATGACGATACGGACAGTGTCAGCAGCAGTACGACGACGACGGTCACGAATGTGCTGCCTGTCATGGTCGACTTCAACAGCAGTTCGCCAGAGTGCGGCGGCGCCGCGGAAGGCGATCTGATTAGCGTGTTGGGCGTCTTTACCGATATTGGTACTCAAGACACGCACGTGGCGACGATCGACTGGGGCGATGGCACGGGGTCGGCCAGCGTTACGGTTACCGAGGCGGCTGGTTCCGGCACCGTCACCGCCAATCATGTTTATGCCAGCGGTGGTATCTTCACGATCACGTTGACGCTGACCGATGACGACGGCGGAACGATCGTAACGACAGCCCAGGCGGATATCACCGGGGCGGGAGTAAACAACGGAATTCTGTATGTCATTGGCACGGATCACGATGATCAGGTGACGATAAACGCCGCCAAGGACACCTATAAGGTTCACAGCAATTTCTATCCTTCCGGCGCGCCGTTTAAAACCTTCGACCAAGCTGGCATCACGCAGATCGTCGTCGTCATGTGCGACGGCAATGACCAGGTGCAAGTAGCTGGTAATATCACCACGCCAACGATTCTCGACGGCGGCGACGGCGATGACAAACTCAATGGAGGGGCAGGCAACAACATTATCATTGGTGGCGATGGCGCTGACGAACTGCTCGGCGGCAGCGGCCGCGACCTCTTGATAGGAGGCGTTGGCAGCGACAACCTCACGGGCAACTCGGGAGAAGATCTGCTGATTGCCGGATGGACCGACTTCGACGGCAATTATGCGGCCCTGGCCGCGATCATGGCCGAGTGGTCGCGAACCGATGCTGCTAACGGTTCGTACGAAATGCGGCGAGACCGCCTGAGCGGCAGCCAAGCCGGAGGACTAAACGGCGTCAATCTGTTGACGACAGGAGCCGGCGGTTCGGTCCATGACGATGCGGCAGCTGACAAGCTCAACGGTAGTGCTGGTCGCGATCTCTACTTCGCAGAAATCGGCAGTGGGGCGCTCGACAAGCTTAACGGCCGAGCCAATGACGAGTCGATCTTTGACCTGCTATAAAACCGAGCCGCGCGAGTCGTGCTTACAGCAACGATGTGCGTCCCCGCATATCTTGCTCTCAAGTAGGACAGGCCTCCGGCCTGTCTAGCACCCGCCCTCCGCTATATCGCAGCCTCTCGTGGGGACACGAGAGGGCAACCGCATCTTAACCAGCTGTAGTTAGGTTTAGGAGGAACGCACGAAACCGCTTGGCAGATCGATCGAGCCTCGGCCCAGTCGGCGGTCAAGTGCTCGAGCTTCTTGGGTATCGCCGACTGGTAGTAGAAACGCTTCTCGATGCGACCATGATGCTCCTCTTCGGCCAGCACCACCACGGTGCTCTCCTGCGGATGAACGCGCGTGCGTTCGATTCGCGGATCGTCGACCTCCGCAAAGCACTCCACCAGACTCCGCTTACCAGCCACAATCACCTCCGTGAGAAGTCCCTATCAGCTCTCTCAGAAAGCCGAGGTCTTCAACGCGGATTAATTGTGCCAATGTGCTAGGGACGCGGGGCGAACATGATGACGGCCATGCCGGCGAGGCAGAGGGCGACGCCGAGTAGGTCCCAGGCGCTCGGCTTGATTCCGTCGACTCGCCACAGCCAGAGTAGGGCCGTCGATAGGTAGACCCCACCATAAGCAGCGTAGACGCGGCCCGAGGCGGCCGGATGCAGCGATAGAAGCCAGGCGAACAGCGCCAGACTGACGGCCGCCGGCACTAACAACCACGCCGATCCGCCTCGACGGAGCCACCAGTACGGCAAGTAGCAACCGACGATCTCCGCCACCGCCGTGACCACAAAGAGCAGCGTCGTTTTCAAAAATTCCATTTCCAAATCTGCTTGTGCACTTCCATCTGCGTCCGAGTCAGCGTTTGCAACTGCGTCCGCGCTTGCACCTGCGTCTGGAAATACATCTGCGTCTGCAATTACCTCGCAAGCACTCAGTCAACTACGGTTAGTGCTTCTTGCGATCGCGTTTCGCTTTCGGGCGCTCAGCGATGTGCCAGCGGTGAAGCGGGTTACCTTACATCGGCATCCGATCCCAAGCGAAGGCAGCGAAGATGGCGGCGGCTTTTGGCCGCCGCGATGGCGACGCACGGCGGGTGGTTATTCTTCGCCGTACTTTAGTTGGATATCGATGCCGGGCAGGGCCTGGCGCAGCGGCTTGACTCCCTCTTCGGTGACGCTGGTCCGCGTGACCTTCAGCTCCTTCAAACTTTTCAGCTTCGCCAGCTCGGGCATGCCGGCGTCGGTCACGGCCGTCGAGCCCAGGTGCAAGAAGCTCAGCTTGCTGTAGCCGGCGAAAGACTTGAGCCCCTCGTCGGTCAGCTGCGTATTGTCGATGTTCAACCACTCGAGGTTTTTCAGACCTGCCAGGTGAGCCACGCCGGCATCGCCGATCGCGTCGCGCCACAGGTTGAGCTTCTTGAGCGAGACGAGCTTGCCGACCGGCTCGAGCGCGTCGTCGTTGATGTTGATGCATTCGCTCAAGTCGAGCTCTTCCAACGACAGCGTAGTCAAGTGCTCGAGTCCCTCGCGCCCGATGCCCGTCTTGGCAATCCGCAGCTTCTTGATGCTGGGCATGGCGGCGATGCGCGCCAACGCAGCGTCGTCAACCAACGTGTTGGCCAGGTACAGCTCGCGCAACTCTTTCAAACTGCTCAGCTCGGCCAAGCCTACTTCGCTGATCCATAAATAATCGCCGGCCAGCACCTTGAGTTTGGGACAAGCTTTCAAGGCGACGATCCCAGTATCATCGACGGTCGTCGCGCCGTTTTTGCCCGACATCCTCAGCACCTGCAGTTCGCTCAGCCCGCTGATCGCCGCCGCAAAGTCTTCGTTCCCCAACGAGCACTCGCGCAGGTCCAGTTGCCGCAATTGCTTCAGCTGACTGATGTGTTGCCAGCCGGCGGCCGTCATTTCGCTCTGAGCGATCGTCAATGTCTGCAGTTGCTCGAGCGACGCGAGCGCCCCGGCAAGCGCGTCGGTCAGGGGCGACTCGCGGAAGGCCACTTGGGATACCGCTCCCGACGGTCCGCGCTGCAGCTCCGCGCCGCCCGCTTCGAGCGTCTTCAAAACCTCGGGTGGATCGCTTTTTTGCGGCACCTGAGTTTTGCTCGCAGAGCTAGCCGATGGCTCAGCCTCGGACGGGGCAGGATTGCTGGGGCGGCAGCCGACCAATGTCAGGGCCAGAACCAGAGCAGCCGACGAATTGCGGAACGTGAAATTCACGGATAGATGCCTTTGAAAATCGATGGATCGAAAGGTCGATTGAGAGTTATGCCAGACTTCGTTATTACCAGACTTGGGTTGTTCACAGGGTGGGCTGAGACGGTTCATTGAAACGATTCGTGCGCATCGGGAAAGGTCCCGCTGCGGACAGCGTCGCGATAGGCGGCGAAGGCGGCTTGCATTTGCTGGCCCAGCTCAGCCCAAGGACGCACGAACTTCGGCACATAGCCGCTGGTCAAGCCGAGCATATCGTGGGTCACGAGGACCTGGCCGTCGCAATGCGGGCCAGCACCGATGCCGATCGTCGGCACGTTGAGCTGCGCGGTCACCTGCTGGGCCAGTTCGGCGGGCACGCATTCGATAAGCACGGCGAACGCTCCAGCCGCCTCGGCGGCCAGCGCGTCGGCCGTCAGTTTCTCGCCGTCGCGCATGACCTTGTAACCGCCGAGAGCATGCACGCTCTGAGGTCGCAGGCCCACATGCGCGATCACTGGAATACCGGCGGCAACCAGCGCGGCAATCGTCCGCGCCTGATCGGCCCCACCTTCCATTTTGATCGCTTGGCACATGGTCTGCTTCATAATTCGGGCGGCCACGCGCACGGTCGCTCGCGCGCCCAACTGTCCATGTGGAAACGGCAAATCGACGGCCACCATCGCTCGCGAAGCGGCCCTGGCCACCATTTCGCCGTGATAGATCATGTCGCGGACGCGGACCGGGACGGTCGTCGGGCGACCTTGGACGACCATCGACAGACTGTCACCGACCAACAAGATGTCGATGCCAGCGGCGTCCAACAGCTGGGCGGTCGGATAGTCGTAAGCCGTCAGCATCGTGATCCGCTCGCCGCGCTGCTTCATTTGCAGCAGCGAATTGACCGTCACGGGCTTAGCCAGCGGAGCGGGCTTGGCAGGTTGAGGCATGTATGGTCCAGAATGCAAAGTCGAGCTCAACGCCGGGGTCGGCCGCGGAGCAAAGCACATCGTTACCAGCAACTGGACATTATGCGTTTTTCAGCCGGGAAGCCCAAGGGTCCCTCGAGCCGATTAAGCGGGCTTGTCCCAAGCCCTGGCTCAAGGAGCTATAATGACCGTTGCCATTGGCAGCCAATTAGGGGCCGAACAAATCGCGTTAACGCGCGCACTGTACTTCTGTAAAGGGATTCTGCTCCGATGAAAACCTCGCATGCACTCGGGCACCTCCGGCCCATTCTTTATACATCCGCTGCCGCGGTCAGCCTGCTGGCTCTCGGCGGCAACCTCAGCCACGCCCAAACCCAAGCCACCGCGCAAGCACCCGGCCAGACCAACGCGGCCGCCAACACTCAGGCCAACGGTCAAACTCAGTCCAAGCAGGCGGCGACCAAACCGCAAGCGCCCGGCCAATCCCAGCAGACTACGCCACTCGACGCCAATGGCGGAGTGGGCGGCAGTCGCGAGATCGCCAAGGCCGAGGGCAAGCTCGAATCGCAGCAACTACAAACCCTGCGGATTTCGACTGAAGACAACAAAGACGTCTTTGTCCAGCTGAGCCAAGGGACAGCCGTCAAATACACCGGCGAAGCCGACCGCAGCTGGCTTTCACCCGGCCTGATGGTCCGCTTTACGACCAAGTTCGAACAGGGTCGCCCCGCTGGCGCGATCAAAAGTCTGGATGTGTTCGTGCCGGCAATGCGCCCGGGCATGACGATGGAGCAAATGCGTGAACAGACGCCCGGGGTCTATCAGGAAGGCAAAGCGCCCCCGCCGGGAGCCAAAGGTTTGTTTACCGATGACAACCAGCCCAAGGGTGGCCGCGCCACGAAACAAACCGCCGACACAGCCGCCGGGCAATCGGCCACCTATCGCGTCGTCGGCCGCGTCATGGGCATGCAGGGCAACATGCTGATCGTCATGACCGAACAACCTATGCAATTCGAGCTCGACCCTGCGGCAGCCATCTCGGTTTCCGCTTCGGACATGACCTTCGCCACCAAGGGCGATGCCGTCGCGGTCTCGGGCCTGCGCAATCCAGCCGAACCAGCCCTCATCCAGGCCGAGAAGATCGAAATCAAGGCAGCCAAGAAACTCGCCCAAGCGCAGGCCCCCGCGCGCGGTGGTCGAGCGCGCACGAACCTGCGGGGCAGGGCAGCTGGCGGCGACGACCTGGACTCCAACACAGGAAGAACCACCAATCGCCGATCGAATGCCAATGATCGACGGTCGGGCAATGCGAACAAGCCCAATGGAACGCAAGGCAAATAATGCCCAACCGATTGGCAAACGCCACCAGCCCCTACCTGCTCCAGCACCAGCACAATCCCGTCGATTGGTACCCCTGGGGAGCCGAGGCGCTGCAAGCGGCCAAGACGCAGGACCGACCGATCTTTCTCTCGATCGGTTATTCGGCGTGCCACTGGTGTCACGTCATGGAGCGCGAGAGTTTCGAGAATCCACAAATTGCGGAATTTCTCAACCAGCACTTCGTCGCCATCAAGGTCGACCGCGAGGAGCGGCCCGACCTTGATCAGATCTATATGCAAGCCGTGCAGATGCTGACCGGCAGTGGCGGCTGGCCGATGAGCGTTTTCTTGACGCCCGAGGGCAAGCCGTTCTTCGGCGGCACCTATTGGCCGCCGGAGGATCGTTGGGGGCGGCCCGGTTTTGCCAAAGTCCTGGCGGCTATCGCCAATGCCTGGCAGACACAGCGGGAGCAAGTCGACGCGCAAAGCCAACAGATCACCGACTATCTCCATACGAGCGTCCACGGCCCGGGACCGCTCGAAGGCGAGTTGAAACGCGAGTGGATCTTTGCCGCCGATCGCTGGCATCAAGAGCACTTCGATCCAAAGTGGGGTGGATTCGGTGCCGCGCCGAAGTTTCCTCACTGCATGGCCCTGAGTCTGTTGATCGAACTGTGCGCGACCACGCCTAACGAACGGCGGCGGCACGTCGTCTGCCATACGCTCGACTGCATGGCAGCGGGTGGACTTTACGATCATCTGGCTGGCGGCTTTGCGCGGTACAGCGTCGACGAGAAGTGGCTCGTACCTCACTTTGAAAAGATGCTCTACGACAACGCGCTCTTGGCCGGTTGCTATGCCGACGCGTATCGACTGTGGCGCGAGCCGGAATTTGCGCGAGTCGCCAGTGAGACGCTCGACTATCTGATCCGCGACATGCAACTGCCCGGCGGCGGGATCTGCAGCGCCGAGGATGCTGACAGCGAAGGTGTCGAAGGCAAGTTCTACGTCTGGGCACTGGACGAAGTCAAACAGGCGTTGGGTGCGGAGCGGGCTGCTGAATTCTGCCGAGCTTACGACGTTACCGAGCGCGGCAATTTCGAAGGGCACAACATACTGAACCGGCCGCAGCCGCTAGCAGAGGTTGCTCGCCAGCTCAATCAAGATCCGGAAGAGTTTCGGCAGCGTTTGGCTGAAGACCGCGCGGAGCTGCTGCGGATTCGCAACACCCGAGTCCGCCCCGGACGCGACGACAAAGTCCTGCTCGGCTGGAACGCGCTGGCGCTGACCGGGCTGTGCAAGGGCTATCGCGCGGTGGGCGAACTGCGCTTTTTGCACGCCGCTCAAGAGGTCGCACATTTTCTGCGGCGCGAGATGCGCTCGAGCTGCGGCAGGCTGGTTCACGCGTGGCGCGATGGCCGCGGCTCTCTGGCGGCTTACCTGGACGACTATGCAACGCTGCTGGATGCCCTGGTCGAACTGTACCAATGCGATTTCGACCAAGAGTGGCTCGACTGGGCCTGCGAGTTGGGGCAGATCATGCTGTCGCGATTCCGCGATCCGGCCGGCGGTTTTTATTTTACCGCCGACGATCACGAACAGTTGATCACGCGGAGCAAGGATGCCGTCGAGAGCAGCGTGCCCAGCGGGAGTGCGATGGCCGCCAGCGGCCTGTTGGCTCTCGGTCGCCTGGTCGAGCGTGAGGATTTTATCCAGGCCGCGCACGACACGCTCGCGGCGGCTTCGGGCTTGCTGAGCGCGGCCCCGCAGGCAGCCGCCCAGTCACTGCGAGCGCTGCAGCGTTGGTTCGACGAAGACACACACCTGGTGCTGATCGGTGGCGACGACGAAAACGAATGGCAAGCCGCTTGCCGGGCCTGTCGCGCAGCCTTGATCCCGCACGGCGTCGTCATCGGCGCGCGGTCGGCAGCGTCGGCCGGTGGCAATCTGGCGGCACATTTTGCTGGCCGGGTCGCGCAGGGGGATAGGACGACACTGTATATTTGTCGCCAGCACACCTGTGAAGCACCCGCCGTAGGACTGGCTGACATTCTCCAGGCCCTCGCCCGCTGGCAAAAGCCGCAGACAGCAGCATGACATCGCCGCCACCATCCTCGTTGCCTCCCGTCGTCAATCCTTCGGCCACCGGGCAGCGACCCTCCGCCAAGCCGGCCGAACAGAACTCGTTGCTCAACAATCGAAGTTTGCTTTTAGGATTGTTGTTCGGCGTCACGGCAGCACTGGGTTTGCCGCTACTGTGGTACAGTCCGGCTTTCTCCCGCCAAGAGAAATGGTGGTGGTCGATCGCGATCGTGATCTATACGCTGCTGCTGTGCGCGATCGCCTGCCTGGCGATATGGTTTGCGATTACCGCGCTGTCGCGCGGCCCGGTCGTCTGAGCCTGCCTTACGTCCCACCGATGCTCCATCCCAAAGAGAGGTCACCTTGCATATGAAGCGGCTATCAAGATCAGGCCAGTTCGTGTTGGCGGTCATGCTCCTGGGGCTGGTGGGGCTGCCCGCCCGTTCGGCGCGGAGCGCCGATGGATGGGAAACGCTTGAACTGCCCGTCAAGCTGACCGTTGGTTACGCGGTGCGAGCGATCGACATGAACCAGGACAAGCGGCTGGACATTGCGATCGTCGACAGCAAGCGCATCGTGTGGCTGGAGAATCCGTCGTGGCGCGAGCATGTGATCTATGCGACGCCCGACGCCAAAGCGGATAACGTTTGTTTTGCGCCGCACGATGTCGATGGTGATGGGCTGTTGGATTTCGCCGTCGGCGCCGATTGGCAACCGAACAACACCAGCTCCGGCGGCTCGATCGGCTGGCTGCATCAACAGCCCGCCGGAAAGTGGACCTACGAGGAACTGACTCGTGAACCGACGACGCATCGCATGCACTGGGTAGAGCTGACCCCGGGCAAGAAGAGCCTGGTCGTTGCGCCACTGAAAGGACCGGGTACGCGAGCTCCGGGATTCGATCAAGTCGGCGTGCGTCTCTTGGCCCTGACCCCGAGTGCCACCGGCCCGTGGAACAGCCGGGTTTTGACCGATCAGCTGCACGTGATGCACAATTTCCACATTGCCGATTTAGACAAGGACGATCGCCCGGACCTGTTGTGCGCCAGTTATGAAGGGGCGACGTGGTTGCGGTTTGACGCTGCGGGGAACGTTGCCCAAGCCACTCGGCTCGGCAGCGGACAAGAGCAAGCCGCACCGGCTCGCGGCGCCAGTGAAATCCGCAACGGTCACCTGGCTGGCGGCCGCAATTACCTGGCAACGATCGAACCCTGGCACGGCGACAAGGTAGTGGTCTACATCGCCCCCGCACAATGGTCATCTGACAAATCCGATGCGCTCTGGCAGCGCACCGTCCTGGACGATCAATTGGCTTGGGGCCATGCGATCGCCTGCGCCAATCTGGATGCTGACCCCGAGGACGAACTAGTCATCGGCATTCGCGACAACCAGTCCGACAACCATCGCTGCGGCGTTCGCATCTACGATCCGAGCGATGCTCAAGGGGAGAAGTGGGAGCGGAAACTGATCGACGCCGGAGGCGTAGCCGTCGAGGATCTGGTCACAGGCGACTTTGATGGCGACGGTCAGACCGACATCGTCGCCGTCGGCCGCGCCACCCACAACGCCAAAATCTATTTCAACCGCCAAAAGGGGCAATAGAGTTCACTGCGCTTTGGCTGAAGCGATTGCGCTGTATCACCCTCGCCTTTGCTTCGCTTCGGGGATTGGGGTGAACTGTTCGGTACTGCTTGCCCCTCACCCCCAAACCCTCTCCCCGAAGCGGCTCGTTGTACAACACAAGTCATTCGATCAAAATTTTTTTCGCACCTGGTCCAAAAGTCAGCCACGCGTTGGACAGGTCGTAGCACCGCTGTAAACCGATCCACAATGTTTGGGGACCTGGCTCTTGTTTCGGGCGATC
>JBQCJB010000264.1:0-2502 GCA_051953155.1 Aureliella sp.
TAAATCGTGCACTCCATGCACGCTATGGAAGTTCCTTCTGTTTTGTAAGTGCTTTCAGGTCCGTCACTTAGGGAATCCGCGAGGAGTTGCCAAACCCGCGTTGACATCGTTGAGGTCACAGATTCGAGTTCTGTACCGCCCACTTCTTCTTTCTTCGCCGGCACTCTTGCCAGCTCTCCCGTGCTCGTGATTTGCCGCGGAGAAGCCGAGAGTCAGCAGAGAACGCAGAGGCGTCGCCGCTAGCTTTGCGGCTCTGCCGCAGCGGCTTTCTTGGCGTCGGACGTCGTTAGGCAATCTCATCACGGGTCCGACAGGCTGGAATCATCTGCGCTACGACCGTGCGGACGTAATGGGATGCGAAGGCAACTGTAGTTCTTCCTGTGAAGAACGGGCCGGGCCGGCATCTTCAGCAAGGCGTTTTTGCCGTAGAGACGCGGAGAAAGTCCAAGGCGCAGGAACGGTGACTGGCTGGCCTGGCAGCGGTGCGGCTGCATTGACCGTAGAATGGAGCCTGCTGATTGTCGCTGAGTGCGGATCGCTTGTTGGTTGTACTGACTTGCCGAGCATCCGTCCTCCGATCCCGTACTCCCGAGCACCGATCATTCAATGTTGCTTGAACCAGCCGATAACCAATTGTTTTTTCAGTTGCAGTTGACGCTGTTGCTCTTCGCCAACCAGCGTCTCCACGTGATTCCAGGTCATTTCGCCAGCGTCCGAGATCTCGGCAAGCTGTCGCTGCCCGACTTGGTTCTAATCCGTGATGCAGTCGATGCTGACTTGGGTCTAATCGATTCCTTCGTCGAGGAGAATCCGGCGAGGTTCGCGCACGACGAACTCGAAATCGTTCGCTCGTGGCGCGATCGCGTCAGCGGCGACTTCTATATTTGCCGCGAGCTCGCGCACTACGCGGTGTTTCTCTCGGCGAAAGAGCCGCCAATCGCGTACGGTGTGCTCGGGCTTAGTCAACCGATCCGTACGCTAGCCCCGGATTTGCCCATCATCGTGAAGACCGTCCTTTTGCCGTTCAAGGGCCGCATCATTTATGACGGCCTGCTGGACGCTTCCTCCATCGCCTTGGGTTCAGGAGCAAAGCGAGAGCTCAACGAGCTGCTCAAAGCGGCAAAGGAGCGGCACGGCATCGTCACTTCACTGCCGCTGTCCGACAAGTCTCTGCCGCCGAAGCCTCAGAAAGCACGGCCCAGTAAAGCTAGGTCGCTTGCTAAGAAGTCGCCGTCCAAGAACGACAAGGACCAAGTTCCACAAGTGATCGCCGGCCTGGTCAATTCGTTTTGCAAAGAGCATCTCAACCGAGAGTATGCCGAGCTGTGCCGCCGCTTGGTCGAGCAGCTCGCACGCAAGCGCCCCTCGCCGCTGCTCAAAGGGAGCCCCAATGCCTGGGCGAGCGGGATTGTAAGGGCAATCGGCTGCGTGAACTTTCTACACGACACGAGCCAGTCGCCGTACATGCGAGCCACCGACATCGATGAGCACTTTGGTGTCGCAGCGAGCACCGGAGCAGCCAGGTCGGCTGAGATTCGCAAGTTAGCGAAGCTTCGACCCTTGGATCCCGAGTGGACTCTGCCAAGCCGCCTGGACGATAATCCGTTGGTTTGGATGGTTACCGTCAATGGCTTTATAATAGATGCTCGCAAGGCGTCCCGGGAATTTCAGGAACAGGCCTTTCTGCAAGGCTTAATCCCATACATCCCTGCCGACCGCGAACATAGAGAGGACCGCGTGCTGTGACGAAAGCCTCGAATCGGTGCCTTTCTCGGACTCTACTGGCACGCAATCCCAACGGATTTTCTTGAGCCAATAAGCAGGTGCTCAAAAGTGTTTTCGGGTAACGTAATGTGTAACCCGACGCGTCAGCGAGGGACGCAGTGCTCAAGCGGCCTTGCTCAGCGTCTTCGAGAATCGCCGAAAATCCCGAACGAGAATCGGCTTCAGCGGCAGGTTCATCTTTCGCTGACGCGTCGGGCTACAAGCCCAGAAGCCGGCCTCCGTCATGAATAATGGTGTCAGCGAATCGCGAACCTACAAACAGCTCGGGGACACAGCGCTGTGTCCCCGCCTGCTCGTGCCAGTTCCGTCAATGGCAAGCAATACCCTCTCGGTAAGGATAAGGCCAAAACGCTCGAAGCCTTCTACGAGCTGATGGGAAAAAGAGCAGAGCTTCAGTCTGCGAAATCGACTCTCCACGAGCTTACGCAGTCCTGCCTTGACTGGTGCGAGAAGAGCAGGAAGCCAGGTACGTACGAGAATCACAAGAAGTACCTGAAAAGTCTCATTGAGTCGGTTGGCAAGCGGCTGCGTGTCACTGATCTTATTGCGGTTGCGGATGTTAGCCGTAAAGAACTCAAAGTAGCGGCGTGTCGCCTTGGGGCCAGCTGCATGGATGAGAATAGGAACCGTCCCGATGTTGCCTGCAGCAGATCGCTTCGCCACAACGTTCGACCGCTTCCTAACCTGTCCCAAAACCACCTCGTCAATAGTGACCCA
>JBQCJB010000265.1:0-3615 GCA_051953155.1 Aureliella sp.
ATCGATTCTCCGCAGCGTCAAACGCCAACTGGCGAGATGCCAACCGGCATTGTATCGAGCAATCCGCCTGCGGCCGCCGCGACCGGCAAGGCGAGCTCGAGTGACTCGCAGCCGGCTTCGCGGCGCGTGCTGATCGTCGACGACAACGATGCGTCGGTTACGCTGCTGAGTCTGCTGGTCAAGAATTTTGGCAACGATGTGCGCGTGGCGCGAGATGGAGAAGAGGCGCTCGACGTCGCCCGCCAGTTCCAACCGGAGATCGTGTTCATGGATCTTGGCATGCCCAAGCTAGACGGCTACGGAGCCTGCCGACTAATCCGCCAAGAGCCCTGGGGCCAGCAAGTGATGCTGGTCGCTCTGACCGGCTGGGGGCAAGACGCGCACCGCCAGCGCACCAAGGAAGCGGGTTTCGACTACCACCTGGTCAAGCCGGCCGACCCCAACGAACTGCGGCGCCTGCTTTCGCAGACTTCGCCCGATTTCGAGACAGCCCTGAACTGAGAATCGCTTTCACGACCAACCCTTGCAGGACGACGATCCGCCATGAAACCAACGCTTGTGTTGCTGGCTTGTCTGGCGCTGATAGGTGGCCGCGGCCCTGCCGCTGCCGCGCCTCCGAATATCGTTATCTTCCTGGCGGACGACGCGGGCTGGGGTGATTACAGCCATTCGGGAAATCGGCAAGTGCAAACAGCGAACATCGATTCGATCGCTCAGAAGGGCGTCTCGATGGATCGTTTTTACGTGTGCCCCGTGTGCGCTCCGACGCGAGCGGAGTTTCTGACGGGACGTTACCATCCACGCGGTGGCGTGCGCGGCGTCTCCACCGGACGAGAGCGGCTGGATCTGGATGAAAAGACGATCGCCCAGGCTTTCCAAGCTGCCGGCTACGCCACGGGAGCGTTCGGCAAGTGGCACAACGGCAGCCAGTGGCCCTACCATCCGCTGGCTCGGGGGTTCGACGAGTATTTCGGTTACACCGCGGGCCACTGGGGCGAATACTTCGACCCTCCATTGGAAGAAAACGGACGCATGCTGCGCACCCAGGGCTACATCGTCGACGTGTGCACTGATCGCGCGCTGAACTTCATCGACCGGAACAAGCAGAAACCATTCCTCTGCTACATCCCATTCACGACTCCGCATTCCCCGTGGGCAGTTCCCGAAGCGGACTGGCAGCGTTTCAAAGACAAACCCATCACGCAGAAGGCGACCGATCCCAAGGCGGAAGTCGATGACCACACGCGCTGCGCGCTAGCCATGCTCGAGAATCAAGACCGAAACGTCGGCCGCGTGCTGGCCAAGCTCGACGAGCACCAGCTAGCCGACAATACGCTCGTGCTCTACTTTTCCGACAACGGTCCGAATTCGATGCGGTGGACCGGCGGCATGAAAGGCCGCAAGGGCAGCACTGATGAAGGGGGTGTGCGCTCGGTCTGCTATATCCGCTGGCCCGCCAAGCTACCTGCCGGTCATCGTGTCACGCAGATCAGCGGCGCGATCGACCTGCTGCCCACTTTGACCAGCCTGGCCGGCATCGAGCGCGTTGGTGACAAGCCGCTCGACGGACGCGATCTTAGCCCTCTGCTGACCCGACAGAAGGTGGACTGGCCGGAGCGAATGATCTTCTCAACCTGGGCCGGCAAGGTCAGCGTGCGCACCCAAACGCACCGTCTGGACAGCGCGGGCGGACTTTTCGACATGGTCGCCGACCCGGGCCAGACGACGCCGCAGAACGACCAGCAACCCGAGCTGGCCAAGCAACTGGCACAAGCCGTCGAGGACTGGCGCGCCGAGATGTCCATGGGAGCGCCAGATAGCGGCGCAAAATCGAAACCAGCCGCAGCGCGCAATCGCCGCGCCGGCGGCGGCAACGCCGTCGATCCGCGTCCGATCCCGGTCGGCTACCGCGAATTTCCGATCACCATGTTGCCGGCTCGCGATGGACAACCTCTCGGTGGCGTCAAGCGCAGCAGCGGCGCACCGAATTGCTCCTACTTTGTGAACTGGACGAGCACAGAAGACCGCATGGTCTGGAAACTGGACGTCCACACGGCCGGGCGTTACGAAGTAACGATCGATTACACCTGCAAAGTTCCCGATGCCGGTTCGACCGTCGAGCTCTCGTTCCAGGATGCTCGCTTGACGGGCAAAGTCGAACCCGGCTGGGATCCGCCGCTGTACTCCAACCAGGACACGCTTCCACGCCCCGATGGCGAAAGCCAGATGAAGGATTTTCACACGCTGAAGCTCGGCACGATCGCGCTCCCCTCGGGCGAAGGCCCGCTGACGTTGCGAGCGGTCGACATTCCGGGCCAATCGGTCATGGACGTGCGCCGCGTGACGCTGACGCTGCTGGGCGAATAAACGCTGCCGCTGTTAACCTTTTACCAGCGAGTGGAGGTTCGGTGCGCTGAGCGTGCTGCGAATCTTGGCGGCCAGATCGGCCGGACCGAACGGCTTTTGCAGAAAATTGACCGACGAGTGCAGGATGCCATGCCGCACGACGGCATCGTCGGTGTAACCCGAGACGTAGATGACCTTCATTTCCGGACGCCGCTCGCGCAGCAGTTCGACCAACTGCGGCCCGCCCAACTGAGGCATCACGACGTCGGTCACTATCAAGTCGATTTTTCCACGATGCGTTTGGCTGATGCGGGCAGCATCTTGCGCGTCGCAGGCTTCGAGCACGTTGTAGCCGTAGGCCTGCAGCGCAATGCGGGTCAGCGAGCGGACGCTGGCTTCGTCTTCGACCAGCAGCACGGTCTCGGTCCCGCGCAGTTCGGCGCGTTCCACTTGCGACTGGCACGCGACGGTCGCGTCCACCGGCAATGCCGGAAAGAAAACATTGAACGTCGTTCCACGATCGACCTGGCTCTCGACCGCCACGGCACCGCCGCTCTGGTTGACGATGCCATAAACCATCGATAATCCCAAACCGGTCCCCTTCCCGGGAGCCTTGGTCGTAAAGAACGGTTCGAAGATGCGCGACTTGTCTGCCTCCTGGATGCCGCACCCGTTATCGGTGACCGACAGTTTGACGTATTGACCGCACTTCAGTCCTTCGCACAGTGCGGCCTGGTCCGCGGTCACCTCGACATTTTCCGTTTGGATGTCCAGCCGGCCACCTTGGGGCATCGCGTCACGAGCATTGAGCACCAGGTTGACAATGACCTGTTCCAGCTGGCCTGGGTCGAGCCATACTTTGGCGATATCCGGCGCCAGAGTAGTCCGAAAGACGATGTCTTCGCCGATCAACCGCCGCAGCATGGTTTCGATACCGGCGAGCACAGCATTCAAGTCGATCGTTCGCGGATCGAGGACTTGTTTGCGACTGAAGGCCAAGAGCTGGCGCGTCAGCGTGGCAGCTCGGCCTGCGGCGCGGGCAATTTCGTGCAAATACTCCTCGTCGCGCTCGCCGAGGGACTGATGATTGGCTAGCAGCATGTCGGAGTAGCCCATGATGACCATCAGCAGGTTGTTGAAGTCGTGCGCGATTCCGCCGGCCAGCCGTCCGACGGCTTCCATTTTTTGGGCCTGCCGAAGTTGCTCGTCCTTTTGTCGCAAGGCCTCGGCGGCCAAACGCTGTTCGGTCACGTCGACGGCGATACCGCC
>JBQCJB010000266.1:0-5785 GCA_051953155.1 Aureliella sp.
GTTTGCGGGCCTGCAAAGACTGGTCGGTGCGCTGCGCCAGGACGGGCTGTTCATCCTGCACTTGCCAGCGTACCGCTGGTTGACCAGCGCTCACGATCGGGCCGTCCACACCTGCGAGCGCTACGTGCTGGCGCAAGTGCGGCAATTGCTCGTCGACCTGGGACTGGTGCGCGTCCGCGCCTCGTATCGCCTGTGCACGCTTCTGCCGCTGATCGCTTTGAAGCGTTGCCCCTCGCTCCTGAACCCCAAGTGGCAACCGTCCAGTTCGGACCTGCAGCTGCCAGCGGCCTGGATCAACGAATTGCTGTTTCGCACCGTCCAGTTAGAAAACCGCGCCATTGCCTCCGGACTAGGTCTGCCGTGGGGCAGTTCGATCTTTGCGATCGGACGCAAGGCGATTGTCTACAGCGAAGTCGAATCGGTGCTCGGGGGAGAATTGTTGTCCAGCTGACGCAGCTCTTCCAACCAGACGCGAATGTCGTGGTCATACTCGCTGGCCAAATCACCGAAGACCAACTGGCGATGGAATTGGGCGGCGCCGTCCTCGAGCAGCTCGGCCGCCTCGGCGCTGGGAAAGCGACGCGTCGGATCGGGCGCGATGCAGCGCCGGCACAGGTTCATCAGGTGGTTGTTGCAGGTCACTTCCTGTGGCAACATCTCGTGCAATTGATGCGGCAGGCGGCGTTTGGCCTCCAGCAGCTCGCGCAGATTCATATCGCCGGAAAAGCAGGGACGTCCGGCCAGCATCTCGATCAGGACGTAGCCCAGGCTGGCCAAGTCGCTGCGCGGCGTGCAGCAGGAACCTTCGAGCACTTCCGGAGCCGCGTAAGCCGGCGTGCAGGCCCGCTGGTTGGGCAAGTCGTCCAGCTCGAACGCCGACCCCATGTCGATGACCTTCGCATGGCCCGTTCGCTTGACCATGATGTTCGACGGCTTGATATCACCATGCACGATCTTTTCGCGGTGCAAGGCCGCCAAGGCCGCCAGGCAATCGCGCACGATGGCCACCGCCACTCCGGCTTTGAATCGCGACTGCTCCGGACCGAAGGTCGCGATCACGCTGTTGATATACTCCCAGCGTTTGGGCGCCGAGCGTTGGCGGACCATCTCCAGTTGCCGCGGATCCATCAGCTGCCGCAGATCGTAACCGTCGATCCACTCCATCACCATGATGCGAATGCGATTGCGGTCGACGAAGTCCTGCACGTCGAGCACGTTGTCGTGCTGGATCAAAGCGACGCGAGAGGCGACGCGGGCCAGGCGCGACATGGCCTTGTCGTAGGCCAACGGCGTGGCAAACCGCTCCGGAGAAAAGAACTTCATGGCGACCGGCTGGTTGAAGCCATCGGCGCCGCGGCGCTCACTCAGAAAAACGACTCCCTGACCACCGCTACCCAGCTGGCGATCGAGGTGGTGGTAGGTCGTCCACTGGACGCGGCCATTGGAGATCAGCGATTCGTAAAGCCCGATTAAAGCATTGTTCGAAGTGGTCACCGGCGCGCCAACGATGGCGCGAGTCCGGCCTTCCTCCAACATTGTCGTATTGTGCATCCGCCACTTCCCTGGGCCGTAAGAAAAGCAGGCGCTTCAGCCCCAAAGCCAGCAACCCAATCTGAAAAGCAATAGTTCAACTATAACCGCTCGCCGATCCTGAGGATACTCATGCGCCCGTCCAACAATTGACCGCCATGACATCGGGATGCGGAAAACCGAGTCGCTTGTCGACCAGATTCAGCAGCGCCTCGCCGGCCTGGAACCGTCGCAGATTCTCGCACGCCAGACGCGTCGAATCGTCGACGCGCGACGCGGCCTGCGCCCCCACATGGGGTGTGATGATGACGCTGGGCAGCGTCCACAACCGGCTCTCGGCGGGCAACGGTTCGACGTACGTGACATCCAGCCCAGCCCCAGCCAAATGCTCCCGCTCCAGCGCGGCGACCAGCGCCGGTTCATCGACCACCTGCCCCCGGGCCACATTGATCAACCAACTGCCAGGCTGCATCGCCTCGAATACCGGTGCGCCGATCAGCTTTTCGGTGCTAGCATTCAGCGGCAAGCAGAGGATCAGCGTATCGACGGCAGCGGCCAGTTCGAGCAAGCGATCGGCGCTCCAGAGTTCTTGGATCTCAGGGGGCTTGCGCACGGGATAGTAATCGGTCGCCATGATCTGCGTGTGAAACGGGGCGAGCAACTGGGCCAGCCGGCGACCATTGCCACCCAAGCCCACGATGCCGATCTTCTGCCCGTGCAAATCCGAGGTCGGTCGGCGAACAAATTCGCGTCGCTCCGCCTGACGGAAGAAAGTTGGCAGTCCGCGGAGCAAGCCCAGCAGCAGAGTGAGCGTTTGCTCGGCGACCTGATTGGCGAACAGTCCCGAGGCGCTGCACACGGGAATGTCGGAGGCGATGACCGATGGCACGAGGCAATGATCCAAACCGGCGGCCGAACTTTGGATCCACTTCAAGCGTCCTTGTTGAACCACGCGGTCCCAGTCGACCGGTACTTTGGCGTGCCCGATGAAGATGTCGGCGTCCAGCAGGGCCTTGCCAATTCCCTCCTGCCCAGCGTCTATTATCGTGGCGCCAGGGGCGGCGGCGGCGATCCGTTGGCGATGCTTCTCTTCGACCGGGTAGCACAAGACAATATTCCACCCTGCTAGCGACCGCTTCGAACTCGTCATCGTGCCTTCAAACCCCTTGTTTCCGACCTGTTGATTGAATGCCCGCGGGCAAATTGTAGGACCTGTATGTCGACCCCTTGTGACCCGCTGAGCGAATTAACGATAGCCGATTCGACTAGCCTGCCTAGTGGAGCCGGCGACGGGAGTTTTGCCGCGTGGTGGAACAGCGATTGGGGGCCCGGCCCCCTGATCGCACTGGCGCTGCCGTTGGTGATTTCCACCGGCTTCACCTCGCTGATGTTGTTCACCGACCGCACGCTGTTGTATTACTGGGACTCCAAGCACGCCGCGTCGGCGGCGATGGGCGCCGGCACGTTTTACTGGGCGATCATGTGCCTGCCGACGGGCATGCTCGGTTACTTGAGCACGTTCGTCTCGCAATATCTCGGAGCCGGACGCCACGACCGGATCATCGTGGCCTACCGCCATGGACTGCGGCTGGCTTGGATCGTGATTCCGCTATTACTCCTCGGCTTGGCCGCGGCAGATCTGCCCTTCTGGTTTTTCGAGCACGAACCCCAGCTCCAGCGTTTGGAATCGACCTACCTGCGAACTTTGATCGTCGGCGGAGTGGCCGTGCTCTTTTACAGTGCGCAAAGTGGCCTGATGACCGGGCTCGGACACACCGGCTGGGTCATGGTCATCGACGCCGTAGCGACGCTGATCAATTTGATTTTGACTTACGTGCTGATCTTTGGTTTCGGACCGATACCGGCTCTGGGCGTGATGGGAGCCGGACTGGCTACGGCCATTTCGTTCTGGGTCAAGCTGCCGCTGGCGCACTGGATCATCCGTACCAGACCCGGTTTGCGCGAGGTGGCGCGAGCCCCGCGGCCGACGCCGTGGGAACCGGACATGATGTGGCGATTGATTGTCTACGGCGCGCCGGCGGGTCTGCAGATGCTGGCGGAATCGGCGGCCTTTACCATCATCATGCTGCAGGTGGGCCGGCTGGGCGGGTTGCCGATGACCGCTACGACGCTTGCGCTGGGTTTGAACGTCCTGGCCTTCGTACCAATGATGGGGTTGGGCATAGGCGTAGGCGTGCTGGTTGGCAAGCACTTGCTCGAGCGGCGATTGGACCTGGCCACGCGCACAGTCGTCTGCGCCCTGTGGTTGTCGGCGATTTACACCAGCGTCTTTGCGGTCCTGCTCGGCTTCTTTCCCGGGACAGTTACCGCAGTTTATGCATTGGGCTCGGCCGAGCAATTCGAAGATGTGCGGCCGCTGCTGCTGCCGCTGCTGCAAATCATTGCCGTCTACTGCGTGCTGGACGGATTTCAGATCGTGTTTGTCGGCGCCATCAAAGGCGCCGGCGACACCTGGTTCGTGCTGGTCGCGACCGCTGCGGTCGCTTTTGGCGTGGTAGGGATCGGACTGTTGTGCGAGCGTCTGATCGGCCCGAGTCTGCTATTGTGGTGGTATATCATTGCGGCCTGGGTGGGCATCATGGCTCTTGCCTTTGGAGCTCGTTTTTTACAAGGCAAATGGAAGTCCATGCAGGTGATCGAACGCACCGCCTGAGGTAAAGCCCCGTTTTTGGCGCGCGGCTTGCCTAGCCTGACCAGGGACAGTGACCAGGGATACTGACCAGGGATACTGACCAGCGAGATAGGCGGCTGACGACGGCTTGCGCGAGTGCCGCCATGACCTATCCAGGGAGGCAACGCGATCGTGCTTCAAAGCAACCAGCCGGCCCGGCCCAGCCTGCACCGGCCGCAGCCAGCCGCCGATTCCACCAAGCCTGGCGACCGCGCCAGCGTGCGACAGACGGTGACGGCCGTCACGCTCACTAACCTCGTGCTTGCGCTGTTGATCGTCAGCTTGGCCGGTATCGCTATCACGGTGCGTTTTTTCTATCGACCGCAAGTCGACCCTGCCTATGCCGAGCAGGTCGTTAGCGCCGTCGGCGAGCGTCTGCAGGCCCACGCTCCGGAGCTTGAGCGCGAAGTTGTCCGGCTCGGCCACGATGCGTGGCCGATCGTGCAAACCGCTCTCATCGAGCAGGCCAGAAGCGACTACCCGCTCTATGCCCGAGCGCTCGAACAAGAGGGGAGCGAATACTTCAACAACGTCGAACAAGCCTTCGTGGCGAAAGTGAAAGCCCGCTACCACGATTATCTGCAGCGGCATCGCGATATTCTCACCAGCGAATTCCCCGAACACGCCACGCGGGAAAACGTCGAACAGATCCTGGCGGCGTTCGAAGCCACCTTCGACGAGCTCGTCGATCGTTACTACATCGATCAGTTTCGGCACGAGGCCAATCGCACCGAAGAACTCTGGGCCGCCATCCCACCCGCCCCCCAGCCGCAAGCCGACGAACCGCCGCTGGAAAAGCAACTGGGCGAAGTGACCCGCCAGTGGATGGTCGGCCTGCTGCGCGCGCCACCGCCGCTGCCTCCTCCTCCGCCGGAGGCCAACACCCCGCGCAGCGCAGCGTCCGACGCAACGGCAGCGGGCCAATAGCGATGCCGCGTCGCATCCATTCACCTATGGCAAACGGAGCAGGTACGATGAGCGATCCAGGGCGAAGTCACGAGCCAGGAGCGAACGCAGTCGAGCATCCGGCGGCGGCCCGTCGACTGAGCTGGCTGTCAGCGGCCCTGGCCGTCATCCTGACAATCGAGATGATCGGGTTGAGCTGGTACGCGATCAGCGTCTTCCGCCGCGAAACGCAGCCAGAAAAACTGGCCGAACGAGCTGAGAAGGCTCTGATCGAAAATTACCCCAGCCTGCGCAGGCAGCTGCTCGAACAAACATCGCAGCAAGCACCGGTACTGGCCAAAGAAATGAGCAACGAGCTCCTGCAGGCTTCGCTGGAAGCTCGGGTCGAACTCGAGGCCTTTACCCTGGCGCAGCTCGAGCGCGGCTTGGATAACGCAGTGGAACTGAGCGCCGATGAATTCCGCGAGTTTTTGAAACGCAATCACGATACGCTCGAGGATGCGTTCCAGCAGATCGAACAGGCGCCCAACGACGCTCGGCTGTTGGTGCTCGATACCGAAGCCAGCTTGGAGGAGCAATTGGGGCTGGACGTGCGGGACCAGGCGAAACTTGCCTTGGAGGTCTACCGCTTGTTCAACGACAAACTCGCCCGCCTGG
>JBQCJB010000267.1:0-3275 GCA_051953155.1 Aureliella sp.
AGTCAGCGGCAAGGTGCGCTTCGACGACGTCGTCGAAGGGGACACGATGCGCATGGAACGCGACCCGTCCGGTGGTGCCCGCCCGGTGATCATGGACCACAAGGGCGAACGCCATCCGCAGATCGTGATGGAAGACGCCGACGGCAAACCGCTCGACGTGTACTATCTACCCGAGCGCGCCGTCATCACGGTCCAAGAAGGCACCATGGTTTCCGCCGGTACCGAACTGGCCGAAATGCCTCGTGAGGCTTCGGGAATCAGCGACATCACCGGCGGTCTGCCGCGAATTACCGAAATCTTCGAAGCTCGCAAACCGAAGGATCCTGCGGTCATCGCCGAAATCGACGGCACGGTCGAAATCCAGCAGACCAAGCGCCGCGGCAAGCGTACGATCGTCATCCGCAGCGATAGCGGTACCGAAAAGGAACACCTGGTTCCCCACGGCAAACGCTTCCTGGTTCACACCGGCGACGTCGTCAAAGCCGGCCAGGCCCTGGTCATCGGACCGCTGGTTCCGCACGACATCCTGCGCGTCAGCGGTGAAGAGGCGGTCCAGCAATACCTGCTGCACGAAGTCCAACAGGTTTATCGCAGCCAGCGCGTGGACATCAACGACAAACACGTCGAAATCATCATCGCCCGCATGCTGCGGAAGGTGAAGATCGAATCGCCGGGCGACACCAGCCTGCTGCCAGGCCTGGTCATGGACAAGTTCGAGTTCCGCCGCGTGAACACGGAATTGGCCAAGTGCGTCAAGATCGCCGAGACCGGCGACAGCGAGTACGCCATCGGCACGCTGGTTCCGAAGGACACGTTCGAAACCTCCAATGCCCAGATCGAAGCGCTCGGTGGCAAACCTGCCAAGGGCAAGAAGCCCAAGCCGTCGACGGCCAGCACCCAGTTGCTGGGTATCACCAAGGCGTCGGTCCAGAGCAGCAGCTTCATCTCGGCCGCCAGCTTCCAGGAAACGACCAAGGTCTTGACCGAAGCGGCGTTGGCCGGCAAGGTCGACCGGCTGGTAGGTCTGAAGGAGAACGTGATTCTGGGGCACTTGATTCCCGCCGGCACCGGCTTCCGCACCTTCCAGGATTCGGAAGTCTCCTACCGCCGCGAGGCTCTCGAGGACCTGGTCAGCCGCGGTTCTGCTGCGATGGAAGAGACCTACCCGCTGCTGCAGAACCCGGCACCCAGCGAAGAGGACCAGCCCGACGCTTCGGCCGACTCCTCTTCCGCGACCTAGCCGATTGACGGACAATAAGAACTAAAGAAGACCGGCCGCAGGGGATCACTCCTTTTGCGGCCGGTCTTTGGTTATGACCGCGTCCTGGATCCATAGGGAGAGAGTCATGCGCTTGTTGTCGCTCACGTCCATCCGTCGGGCCCGTCGGCACCTCTTGGCCACCGGCATCGTTCTATCCTCGCTCGGTGGGCTATCTTTGCTCGGCGGGCCGAGCGTCGCCTTCGCTCAAGTGCCCGGGGAACCCGCGCCCGCCAGTCGGTCGACGGACAAGCGGCCCGTGCTCGACACGACGCTGATCGGCCAAGACAACCGCGTCGAGGCGGCCGGTTCGGTCGACAAGGCCCTGCTGGACAAATTCCAAAAGCTGCTGACCGGCGCGAAGATGAACGGGATGTTCACGGTCGATGGCCGGCCAATGGACAAGCTGTCGGCCGAGCAGTACGCCATTGAGAAGGTTGAAAAGCAACCAGACGGTGATTGGTGGTTGATCACCGCCCGCATCACGTACGGCGAAAAGGACTTTTCCCTGCCGGTGCCGGTCGAGGTCAAGTGGGCCGGGACGACGCCCGTGATCACCCTCGACAAGGTCACGCTACCGGGCTACGGAACCTTTTCGGCGCGGGTCGTCTTTCACGGCGATCGCTATGCCGGCACCTGGCAGCACGACGACAAGGGAGGCCACCTGTTCGGCAAGATCGAATTGGCCAAGCAATAAACTTACTTGCCCTTCTCTTTGCGTTCGATCTCAGCCATCACCTTTTTGAACTTGGCAATTTTCGGGCGGACGATCATCCGGCAGTAGCCTTCATTGGGATGCTTGCGGTAGTAATCCTGATGATAGGCTTCGGCCGGGTAGAAGGTGGTGAAGGGGACGATTTCCGTGACGACCTTCGACCGATAGACCTCTTCTTCGGTCAGTTTGCGCTTGATCAGTTCGGCAGCTTCTTTCTGCTCGTCGGAGTGCGTAAAGATTACGGAGCGATACTGAGTCCCATGGTCGGGTCCTTGGCGGTTGAGCGTCGTCGGGTCATGCGTCTTCATGAAGACTTCCAGCAGCTTGGTGTAGCTGACCTTCTGCGGATTGAACGTGATCTGGCAGACCTCGGCATGTCCGGTCAGCCCGGTGCTGACCTGGTGGTAAGTCGGGTTGGGCACCCGACCGCCGGCGTAACCCGAGATAACGTCCTCGACACCTTCCATGTTCTCGAACACTGCTTCGACACACCAGAAGCAACCGCCACCGAAGGTAGCCGTTTCGCTTTGGGAAGCTTGCTCCGACGAGGCGGACTTGCCACTGGCATCTTGGGCGGGAACGTTTGCTAGGGGGGCCAGCAGGGCGAGAGTGAACGCGAAGGCGGGGATGAATTGCTGGCAACTCATAATGCGGTGCACTCCAATAGTTTTTTCAATTCTTCACCGCGCCGGACAGTCGACAGGCTACGGCTGAACCTTACAATCGATGCGGCTCCAGGCGCCGGTGCAGGAAGTGGTAGGCGAGTTCGGCCCCGAAAATGCTACAAACATCCTACGAGGATGGCTGGGAGGTGTTTCCGACCGAGAGGCACTGCCCTCCTAGCGCCCGTCGACACTTCTCCTTGATTATACCAGTCGGTCTCGTCCAATCCCATTCTAGCTCGGCAGCATCTTCTGGTGTGTTTCGGTTCGGGGTGCAGCAGGAAGTCGGAGACGGTTTATGAAGCTCGGGATCTTATCGTGCAGTCCCAACTGCTACAGCACCCGGCGATTGAAGGAAGCCGCTGCGCACCGCGGCCATCGCGTTCGCGTTCTCAACACGCTCAAGTTCGCAATCGACCTCAACCCCGGCAGTCCGGATTTGTTCTATCGCAACAAACCGCTCAGCCGCTATGACGCCGTGTTGCCACGCATCGGGGCGTCGATCACGTACTTCGGCACGGCCGTCGTGCGCCAATTTGAACAGCTCGACGTCTTCTGCGGCAATTCGTCCAACTCGATTACCAATTCGCGCGACAAACTGCGGTCGATGCAGATCCTCAGCCGGCATCAGATCGGCATA
>JBQCJB010000268.1:0-4004 GCA_051953155.1 Aureliella sp.
CCTGATCCCGCTGGTCTTCGGCACGCTCAAAGCGACGCTCTATGCGATGGTCGTCAGCATTCCCTTGGCGATCCTGGCAGCGATCTACACCAGCGAGTTTCTCAGTCCCCGGATGCGCGGTCGCGTGAAACCGGTCATCGAACTGATGGCCAGCCTACCGAGCGTGATCCTGGGCTTCGTCGCCGCCTTGGTCTTGGCTCCGCTGCTGCAGGAGAATTTGTGCGAGGTGCTGTTGTCGCTGTTTATCGTACCGGCGACGTTCGTTTACGCGGCCCACCTGTGGAACCTGTTGCCCCTGGAAATTCTGGTGCGGCTGCAAGCGTGGCGGCTTTGGTGTCTGGCAGCGTGCATTCCGATCGCGCTGAGCATCGCCTTCAGCCTGGGGCCGCCGGTCGAGCGGTGGCTGTTCGCTGGCGACATCGTCCTGTGGATGTCAGGAGCAGTCGGCACCGCGGTGGGCGGCTGGATGCTGCTGCTGGTCCCGGCAGTCGTCTTCGCAGCCGTGTTTGCCATGTTGGGTCCGCTGGCCGAATTCAACAAGCGGACGGCGATCACGACTTCCCCGCAGGCTTTCGCGCTCCGCGGCTTGGTTCAATTGATTCTCATGACAATCGGCGTCATCGCCGTCGCTTGGCTGGCCAGTTTAGGACTGACGCGCGTCGGTTTGGATCCGCGCGATTCGCTGTTCGTCGGCTATCAGGAGCGCAACTCGTTGCTGGTCGGTGCGGTGCTCGGTTTCTGCGTGATCCCGCTGATTTACACGCTAGCCGACGACGCGCTGCAATCGGTGCCGCAACAACTGCGGAGCGCTTCGCTCGGTTGCGGGGCTACCTTGTGGCAGACGACCGTTCGGGTCGTCGTTCCCAGCGCGATGAGCGGCATGTTCAGCGCGATCATGATCGGCCTGGGGCGAGCCGTCGGCGAAACGATGGTCGTGCTCATGGCCGCCGGCAATACGCCGATCATGCAGTGGAATCCTTTCAATGGTTTCCGGACGTTGAGCGCGACGCTGGCGACAGAACTGCCGGAAGCGGCGAAAGGAAGCACTCACTTTCGCACGCTCTTCCTGGCGGCGCTGCTGCTCTTTACCTTAACACTGATCGCCAACACGCTGGCAGAATTCGTGCGCATCCGGTTCCGGCGCAGAGGCAGTCAATTATGAGCGTCGCCGCGTCCACGCCTGACAAACCCCGCGGCCCGCGACGCACGCGGCAAAGCGGCTTCAGCCTGCTGGCCCGCGGAGAACCGAAAATTTGGTTGACCGGCGGCATGCTGGTCATTTGCCTGGCGATGATCGTCAGCTTGCTCGCCCTGATCCTCATCAACGGCCTGGCGACCTTCTGGCCAGCCCGTTTGGACTGGTTGATGCTCGCCGACGGCCAGATGGATATCGGCGAACCGCAGCGCATCGCAGCTCGTGAAGGCGCGCCCAGCAGCAGCCCGGCCGAAAGTTTAACAGCCGAAGATGCAACACCCGAGGCCGCAACTACCGAGGACTCAGCGGCCCAGACGGGGACCGAAAGCGCGGCGAGTGCCCCAGCGGCCAAGACGCGGCGATCGAGTCGCGTTTACCGGACGGCCAACTTCGATGTCACCGGTCGGCATTACCGCTGGTTCGAACCGCACGAACTGCGGGCCGACGGCATCCTCCAGCCGCAGTGGGCCGTGGTGGTCGAGCGATTGAGCTGGGGGCGGCTGTACGCACTTCCGAGCCGGTTGTGGATGCCGGTCCAGCGCGGTCTGGAATCGCCCCGCCTGGCCAGCGCCACCGACACCGACGGTCTGATGCACGAGTTGGAAAGCGAGCTTCAGGGGCTGGCCGAGCAAGCCTCGGCCGACTGGAGCGGGCTGACCGCCGCCATCGCTGCCAGGCTTGAGACAGCTCGCGGCGAACTGCTTCGAACCGCCGCCGGCGAGCGGTTGAAGGAAAAGCAAGGGACGCTCCTCGTCCAGCCCAGCGGCAATGACCAGTGGCAGCAGATCAGCGACGCAGACGGGCTTGCTAAATTCACCGCGCTGGCGGCAGCCCGCGTTGCCTGGGACGATCCGGCCCAAATCCTGAAGCGCATCGGCCCGCTGGTCCATGAACTGACCGCCAATCGCCACCGCATCGAAAGGACGATGCGTCAGATCAGCAGCCTTGACCGCCGATTGTCGGACGCTCGCGTCGATGTCCGCCAGGCGGAAATCGATACCGGATTGCCGCTGATGGTCGATGCCGATCGCGTCGGACCGCTGGTCGAAACTCTAGTCCGGCTCGAGCGACTGGACGTGCGACTCGAGGCCTCCGCCGAGCGGGCCACGGAAGACTTCGCGGACGCCCAGCAGGCCGAGAGCTGGCGCCGCGTCGTACGGGCGTATCGCACCAGAGCGCTAGCGATGCAGTTGGCAGCCGCGCGTGCCGAGCTGGACGCCTGGCGGGCTCAGCTGAGCGACAAACCGCCGACGGTTTTCGACGCGATGACCAACTTCGAAAACATGTGGCGGCAGACGCTCGAGAAAAAGCAACCGCTCGAGCGGCAGATCGAGAGCCTCGCGGCCGCTGGCGAGGGCTGTGAACTGCTGGTCTCCCTTCCCTCCAATGCGCAGGCGATTGAAGTGCCACCGGCCGCTTCGGAGCAACTGGCAACTGGGGACTTGGCCACTGGGGACTTGCCAGCTGCGGCGGTCGAGGCCCTCAGCCCACAAGGCATTGCTCCAGTCGAGCGAACCGCGGAAGCCGCGCACTTTGGCGATCGCGTAACGCAAGTCAGCTTTGAAGATCCCTCCCGCGGACGGCTTTTCCTATGGCACTACGACTCGGGCAGCCAGCCGCCAAGCCCTTGGCTGCTCTCTTCGCAAATGGGTCTCAAGTGCGACGAAATCGTGCGGATCTTCCCCGCCAATCGCCTGAGCCTGCTGGGGAAACTGGGCGTGTATGCAGGCCGCTGGGGCGAATTTCTGGCCGACAACCCGCGCGAGGCGAATACCGAGGGCGGTGTGTTTCCCGCGATCTGGGGCACGGTCGTGATGACGTTGATCATGACGCTGGCAGTGGTTCCCTTCGGCGTGATTGCCGCGCTGTACCTGCGCGAGTACACGCGGAGCGGACCGCTGGTTTCACTGGTCAGGATTTCGATCAACAATCTGGCCGGCGTGCCGTCGATCGTCTACGGCGTGTTTGGGCTGGCGTTCTTTTGTTATGCGATCGGCGCCTTTATCGATGGCGGTCCGCGGAACGCCGAATTTGGAACGCTGCCTTCGGGGACCTGGTACACGCTCCTGGCGACGACCGTCGCGATCGGCGTTGTCGCCTTCCTGTTCAGTCTGCTCTCCAGCGGCCCGGAGCATTCGCTGACGCTGGTGCGACGTTGGCTGGCGCGGATTGCTCCGTGGCTGTGGTTGGTTTCGCTGGTAGGCGCGGGCGTGCTGCTGTTCAAGAGTCCGTTCTTCCATGGATTCTACGAGGCGCGACTGCCGACACCTACCTTCGGCAAAGAAGGTTTGTTGTGGGCCGCCTTCACGCTCGCCTTGCTGACCTTGCCGGTAGTGATCGTGGCGACCGAAGAGGCTTTGGCGGCTGTGCCGAACTCTCTGCGCGAAGGATCGCTCGCATGCGGAGCCAGCAAGTGGCAAACGATCCATCGCATCGTCCTGCCCCATGCGAGACCAGGGATTTTGACCGGTGCGATTCTGGCGATGGCTCGCGGCATTGGCGAAGTTGCGCCGCTGATGCTGGTCGGTGCCCTGCCGGTGGCTCCCGATCTACCGCTGGATACCGAGTTCCCCTACTTCCACGGTTCGCGCAGTTTTATGCACTTGGGTTATCAGATTTACTGGTTAGGATTTCAAAGCCAGAACAGCGAAGCCTCCAAGCCGCTCGTATTCACTTGCACGCTGCTACTGATCCTGATCGTCGTCGCTTTGAATCTGTCCGCGATCCTGTTGCGAGCTCGCCTGCGCCGCCGCTTTCAGGGCAATCAGTTTTAGACACACCCGCGAGTGAATGATGGATGAATTACGAC
>JBQCJB010000269.1:0-5269 GCA_051953155.1 Aureliella sp.
GCCGATATGGTCGAGGTAGCGGTTACGTGGATATTCCTTGACTAGCTTGGCGAACGCCTGCTCGGACTTGTAGTAATCCTCGGCGAAGAAGTAGCTTTCGCCCATCATCAGCAGGGCGTCTTGTTCCAGAGCCGAACTTCGCCAGTTGTTGGCCGCCGACTGGTACTTGGCGGCCGCAGCCCGGAACGCGTCGCGGCGCTCGTCCCCCTCGAGCTCCTTGGCCTTGTTGAAGTACTCATCGCCCAGCGCGTATTCGCTGCGGGCTTTGGGGACGTCATGCTTATTGCGGCCGGTCAGTCGGTCCCAGAAGGCCTGGGGCTTGCTGTGCTTATCCGCGGCGCGTCCCTCGGGCCGGAAAATATCATCGGGACCATCGATGGCTCGTCGCGCCGCCGCTTCTTCGCTCAGCGAGCTGGCGTTGGGCGAAAGCATTTTACAGCCACCGGCGAGCGTCACCAGCGTCAAGCCCAAGAGCGACCCGCGGCGCAGCAGATCGTTCCGCAGGTGCCAGCCGAGCACGGCGCGTCGCGAGCGTCTGTTGACTGCCGACAAACGTGTCAATGCCCCAGCTCCTGTAGGTAGTAAATCAAGTTCAACCGCCGGTCGAGCAGGGCTGCAATGTAACGCTCCAGCGCTCCACGCATGGCGGCTCGACCGCTGCTGGTCAAGTTGGTCGTCGGTATGTTTTCCCACTCGGCATCGCTGAAACGCATCAGTTCCCGGCGGGCCGCAGGTGGCACTTGAATCAGTGGTCGCAGTCCACCAGCACATGCCGCGCACACGACGCCACCGACCAGCGGCGCGAAGGGAACCGTCGCGTCCTCGGCGATCGCCGCGCCGCACTGAGCGCAGCGGTCCAAGGCGGGCGCGTGTCCCACCAACCGCAGCAGCTGCAATTCCCAGCGCAGCACACACGCCCTCGGTTCGTTGCGTTCGTCGCCAAGTGATTCGAGCGTCGCTGCCGCCAGGTCGTACAACTCCGGTTGCGGATCGCCCTTTTCTGTAAAGCGATCGAGCAGTTCGGATACGTAGTACCCACAGTACAGCCGCAACAGGTCTCGCCGGCCAATGCGATACCGCTGAATCAACTTGGCTTCGGTCAACACGCCGAGCGCATCGCCGGCCTTGGGCAGGAACACTACGCGACAGATCGACAACAGGTCAAGGGCACCTTCGAACGGGCTCCGCGGACGCCAGGCTCCCTTGGCCACAACCCCCTGCTTGCCCAGTTCACGCGTGAACAGGTTGACCACACAGCTCGACTCGCTCCAGGGGGTCAGCCGCAAAACCAAAGCGTCGGTCTGTACTGCAGTCATGAAGGCTAGCTTGGAGAACAAGGCGGCGTGCGGTTCCAGTAGGACAGCCGTCTCGGCTGTCACTACTGTCTATCAATCTATCTTCGCATCCATCTCTCACACCAGCCATCCCGAATTGCTCGCGGGACGGTGAGACGAAGATTCGAGCGGCGCGGCGTAGTACACTGTGCTGCAGTTACCACGGTAAGACTTGCCAAAAAAAATCGCTCGGCGGAGGGTCGGACGTCATGAAGAATTTTCGATTGGCGGTGTGGGTCAGTGCTTTCTGGCTCGCTTGGGGGTGGCTGGATAGTACTCCACTTCGAACGGCTACGGCCAGCGCGGCCGACGCGTTCGATGTTGTGATCCATGGCGGTCGCATCGTCGATGGTAGCGGGGCGCCTTGGTACAAAGCCGATATCGGCATCGTGGCGGGCAAGATCGCCAAGATCGGCGTCATCGATCCGGCGGCAGGCAAGAAGAGCATTTCGGCCGACGGCCTGATCGTCGCTCCGGGATTCATCGACATGATGGGCCAAACGGCCACGCCGATGATGCTCGACCCAGCTTCGGCCCTGAATCTCTTGACTCAGGGGATCACTACGATCAACGCCGGTGAGGGGAGTTCGGCAGCGCCTTTGGATGCTCAGCAGGGACTGCGGCAAGGCTGGACGACGATGCGCGAGTATTTTGCCCTGCTTGACTTGCACGGATTGCCGCTGAACGTCGTGCAGACCGTCGGGCATACGCAAGTGCGCCGGCTGGTTCTCGGTGATACCGATCGCCGACCGAGCGACGAAGAACTCGAGCGCATGCGTGGCCTGGTCCGCGAAGCCATGGAAGCCGGCGCTATCGGGCTGTCGACCGCCTTGATCTATCCACCTGCGGTCTATGCCACGACCCAGGAAATTGCCGCCTTAGCCGAAGTCGCTGGCGAGTACGGCGGATGCTACACGACGCATATGCGCAATGAAGGCGACCAGTTGCTCGAAGCGATCGAGGAGGCGCTCGAGATCGGTCGCACCGCCGAGACGCCGGTGCACATCTACCACTTGAAGACTGCCGGGCGGCAAAACTGGGGCAAGATGCCCTTGGCGATCGCTCGCATCAAAGCGGCTCGAGCGTCAGGCCAGCAGGTGACCGCGGACATCTACCCGTATATCAACAACGGTCTGGGCATCGCCGCGCTCATCCATCCGCGACACTTCGCTTCGGGGCATGCGCGGTTGATAGAGCGTCTGGACGATGCGGAACTACGGGCGGAGATTCGCCGCGAGATGGAAACCACCGATGGCTGGGAAAACTGGTTTCGGCACGTCGGCCACGATTGGAATCGAGTGATCGTCGGCCAGACCTCGTCCAGCCGCTACCGCGATTGCCAGGGAGAAAGCATCGCTGCGATCGCCAAGGCCAAGGAAGAGGATCCGTGGGAAACGTTTTTCGGCCTGGTCAAGAGCGGCGCATTCGTGCTGCCGGAAAGCATGACGGAAGCCAACAAGATCCTGGCAATCCAGCAAGAGTTCATTTCCTTCTGCACCGATGTCGGCCCGGCGGGAAAGGACAGTTCAGCCTCGCACCCGCGGGCGTACGGCGCGTTTCCGCGTTTGTTTTCTCACTATGTGCGCGATCTGGGCGCGATTTCACTCGAGCGCGCCGTGGCGCAGGCCAGCGCAGTGGCCGCCAACGACGTACTGGCGTTCGACCGAGGGCGAATTGCGGTCGGTCTGGCCGCGGACGTGATCGCTTTCGATTATCAACAGCTGCGCGACAACGCTACGTTTGCCGATCCGACAGCAGTCTCAACCGGCATGCGGCACGTGCTGGTCAACGGTGTGCCAGTGCTCGAGGATGGCCAGCTGACCAAGGCCTTGCCCGGAAAAGTGTTACGAGGCCCAGGGTATCGCGAGGAGCGCGCCCCCTGGTCCGTGTCAGCCGGCGCCAAGGTCGCGGGCATGGAAAGTTTCGATCGGATGATGAGCGAATTTCTTCGCGAGCATTGCGTACCGGGAGCTGCGGTCGCGGTCACTGATCGCGGCCGGATCGCGTTGGCTCGCGGCTATGGCTATGCCGATCTGGCTAGCGGCGAACCGGCCACGCCCCAAAGTCTGTTCCGCATCGCGAGCATCTCCAAACCGATCACGGCTGTCGCCATTTTGCAGTTGGTCGAGCGCGGAAAACTTTCCTTGGATGACCGCATCGTCGAAGTCCTGGACATGGATGCCGACATCCAGCAGGCTGGTCAGGAATTCGATCCGCGCTGGCGCGAGATCACGATCCGGTACCTATTGCAGCACCGCGGCGGCTGGGATCGCGACCAGTCTTTCGACGCCATGTTCCAGTCGGTGAAGTTTGCCCAAGCCCAGCAGATCGATGCGCCGGCCGGTCCCGCCGCGATCATCAAGTCGATGCTTTCTCAAAAGCTCGACTTCCCGCCGGGCGAGCGCTACGCGTATTCGAACTTTGGTTACTGTTTGCTAGGACGCGCTATCGAAGTTTGTTCGGGCCAGCCCTACGAGGAGTTTGTACAAACGTCGGTGCTCGAGCCCCTTGGAATTACAGCGATGCGTCTGGGCAAGACACGGCTGGAGGATCGAGCCCAGGGAGAGGTCCGGTACTACCAACCGGGCACCGGCCGCTCAGTCTTTCAAGAGGATTTGCGTCAATCGATCGCGTTGCCTTACGGGGCGTGGTATCTCGAAGCGATGGATTCGCACGGGGGATGGTTGGCCTCAGCCGAAGATCTGGCCAAGTTCGCAGCCGCTTTGGACGATCCCGACCACTGCCCAATTCTTTCGGCCGATTCGATCGCGCTGATGGGGCAGCGCCCCGAAGGCTTGGCCGGCACCAATGAGGACGCTTCGGAGAAAGATGTGTTTTACTCGCTGGGTTGGCTGAACCGCGTCACCGGCGATGGCCGCGTCAATCAATGGCACACCGGTTCGCTGGACGGCACGGCGACGGTCGTGATCCGCCGCGCCGACGGACGCAATCTGGTCGCGCTATTGAACACGCGTGCCAGTCCCAAGTCCGCCCATCTGGGGCGCGAAATCGACGCCCTGCTGCACCGCGCCGCCAACGCCGTGACGAAGTGGCCTTGAGCGCGGGTTACGGATTCAGGAAGCGTAACAACAGAACGGCTCCCCCTCGCCCCGCTTCGGGGAGAGGGGGGTGGGGGTGAGGGGCAAGCAGCGCGGACAAGGTCAACTCGATCGCAAAGCGAGCTTGCGCGTTGCGCTAGACAGTCGAGAAGGATGAGACAGTCGAAAAGGATGAGACAGTCGAGAAGGATGTGCATCCTGGCGGTCGCGATGCGAGCCGCTGCGGTTTCGCGAGACAGGCCGGAGGCCTGTCCTACTTTAGGCGCACGTCGAGGGTGGTGGGGGCGTCGGCGTGTGGGCTGGCGGCGATCGAGCGGGCGACGACGGTTGCGGGGGCATCGCGACCGACGGAGATGGTGTACTTTTTGTCGGGATCAAAGACATACGGTCGAAAACGCTCGCCCGAGACACGCACGACGTAGAGCACTTCGCCGCTTTGATCTTCCACGACTTTGACCACCGGGTCGCGAGCTCCCTGAAAATTCAGCTCGGGCAACCAGGCTTTGGGCTGACGTCCGTCGTTGTCGCGCAGTTGTACTTTGATAGGCCAGCCGGGGTACTGGGCTTTATCGCCTTGGGTCGCATCGGCAAATCGCGGCCAGCACTCGAAGGTGACCGTCCGCTCGCTCTTATTAAATCGCACCAGCCCGTAACCGTCACCGCGCTGTTTCTCGTCGGAGATCTTGGCCGGGTTGGCATAGGCCAGCATCGTCAGGCGGTTGCCAAGACCGTCCAAATAATCGCCCGTCCACGGCAGCGGGCTGCCGGCGACCGCGTGCGGCCCAGGCTTTTCGTCCAGCGGATGCCACCAGCGCCCGTAGATCGTGTTGACCAGAGCCGGGCTGGTGAAGGAGTAAGGGCCATCGCCGAACTGAT
>JBQCJB010000270.1:0-2092 GCA_051953155.1 Aureliella sp.
CGCTCTGACGACTGCTCATTTCTTTGTCCAGAAGTTGCATAATCCCGGGCGCTGCGGTTTAGGGCCTTGCCGACGATCCGGCTGCTTTGGATCAATTTGATGTGCGTGGCCAGTAGTTCTTCGGAGATCCCGTTTTCCTCAGAAGTCGTTCCCGCGGCCATCGCCCCGGAATCGTTCTGCATCAACAGTAGCTCAGCCTCTGACTCGTAACGCGGTGGCAACAAGTAGTAGTAAGCCATGCCCACGACGATGCCCAACAAGGAGGCCAAGAACAACCAGCGAACGTGCCTGCCGACAACGGCCAGCGGATCGAGCGTACCGGTCTGCTGAACTTTGTTGACGATCGTTTCCTCAGGCTGACTGCTCATTGTGCTCTCGTGCTACTGGACACCCTCTTGGGCCGAGCGCACTGCTCCCCCAGAGTTGCATGGAATGCCGAACAAAAAATTTGAAAACCCGCGGCCCGCCTTCTTACGATGTTTGGGCGAGTGTCGCGATGCAAGCGCGTTTGCGTGGACTTCGAGGGGGAGGAGATTTTTGGTCGGGGCGCAAACAGGGCTCGGGCATGGCGCTGGGCACCATGCACATTCGCTGCCAAGTGTGACAATTTTCGGCATGGGGAGTTTGGGTAATTGAGAAGGCGGAGTCAACTCGCTTCCCACCGAGTTTTAGGCGGAGAATCCAGCGCTAGTTGAGCTCCCCTCTGGGGGCTGGGTCGGGTGGGGTGATCGCCCAACGCGCAGTGGGGAGGCAGCTCATGCCACAAACTGTAGATGCGTGGTTTCCCGGCGACCGGCGAGAAAAATTTGGCTCGATCGCAATTTTTCACTCCTCGCTGACTCGTTGAAGGCAGCAAGGGTTTGGGAAAGCCGTCACGCAGAGCCCGCGAAGACTCCGCGGGGCGAGAAGTGCTGCTGAGAGAGAGTCGCCACGGGCAGCTATTTCGGAGTGCCGGCTGGACCGCGGAAATAGCTGTCCGCATCGGCCGTGCTCTCATAGCCGTAGGCTTCGTAGCCGTACCGCTGGGTCGTTTCATCGCTGCGGTTGACGACAATGCCGATGATTTTGGCGCCAACTCCCTGCAGGATCTTTTTGGCTCGCATCGTTTTGGGACGCGATTCCTTATCCACTACCGCCACGAACAGGACTCCATCGGCCAACGGCGCCAGGATCGAAGGATCGGAGACTGCCAAGACCGGCGGGCAATCCAGGATGACGTAGGAGTACTTCGACTTCTGATCGTCGAGCAAGGCCTTGCATTCTGGGCGGCTGAGCATCTCGGCTGGATTGGCGGGAGCCTGGCCGGAGGGGAGCAGCGTCAGTCCGTCGACCGGGCTGGCCACTTTCAATTTTTCGACAGTCGCCGGCTCTCGCAGCGCATCGGCCCAACCTTTTTCATTCGAGACGCCGAACAGTCGATGCACTTGCGGCAGGCGCATATCGCAGTCCACCAGCAGCACGCGATTGCCCGATCCGGCCAACGAGACCGCGATGTTCGAGGCCAACATCGACTTGCCGGCGCCTTGGCTGGAACTGGTGACAACCAAAACTTTGTGATCGCCGCCAGCGCTGAACATGACTTGTGTGCGCAGCGCGCGGAAGGCTTCGCTGGCTCGTGAGTGCGGAGCAAAGTACGTCAGCAGCGATGGAGCCAGAGGGCTGCCCGACTTGCGAGCGCTCCGCTGGATCTTGCGGATCTCGGGGTTGTTTTGAAAGTTGGGTAAATGCGCCAGGATGCGGCTGTCGAGCAGTTTTTCGAATTCTTCCGGATTGTGGATGCTGCGGTCGCGAAGTTCGGCGACCAACACGCCCATGCCTCCGATCAGCAGCGCGCTGAGCAGCGCAATAGCGCCAGCCATGATGCCCTTGGGTTCAACCTTCTCACCGAAACTGGGGTCTTCGATAATCTCTTGAATCAGTGGCGACTGCTCGCTTTGCATATTCAGCGTGCGGAGGCGTTCGACGACCGCATCGTAAAGTTCCTCTTGCCGTTCGCGCTCGCGCACGAGTGTTTCGTCGGTCAGCTGGTCTTCGATCAAGTCCTTGGCCTGCGCCTCGGCCTGGGCCATTTGCTTCTCGATGTCCCGGCCGC
>JBQCJB010000271.1:0-2883 GCA_051953155.1 Aureliella sp.
CGGCCGGTGCCGTAGTACGTCAACGTCTCGGGCAAGACGATCAATTGTGCTCCCGCTTTGACGGCATCGGTAACCGGACCAATGAACGCCTCGCGGTTGGCTTGAGGATTGCCGCCGCGCGGTCGCAAGTGAATGGTCGCCAGTTTGATCTTGCGAGGTTGCGGCGGTTCGGTCTCTTGGCAAACCAGATCGCGATAGCGGACCAGGGCAGAATCGTCCCAACGCAAATGCAATTCGATCCGCGCCTTGACCGCTCCGCGCGGCGCCGTGAAAGTGCCGCTCAAGCGCTCCCACGCGCCGCCGGAGTTGCTTGCTTTCGCCGGCGGAGTCGTATCACTAGCAGCCTCGGCGGGAGCAAACGGCGTTTCGTTTAAAAAGTCAGGCTGCTGCGCATCGTGCCAACCCTCCAGCACGCCACGGACGAACTGGCGTTCGCTCGGCACGCGGAGGTCGCGGGCATCGAGCCAATCGACGCGCGCGACCGTGCTGCGAAACGGCGATTCGACGCCTTCGATCTGACGCAGCACCGAGACGCGATAGGTCTGGCCGCCCTGGATATGAATTTCCGTCTGCCACCAACCCGCCAACCCCGGCGTGCCGTCGGTCTGGATCATCAAGGCTGCTGGCTGGCCATCGGCTGCCGGCACGGCGGCAAAGTGCGGACGCATCTCGTCGCGCGGGGCTCGGGCCAGCCACTGCCGGCCCTCGAAATCTGTCGCGGCCGATTCCGGCGCGTCGCCAGCAGCTGCTTCCTTGGCAGGTGCAGTGCACGCATGCACGCCGAGCACCAGGCACACACAGAGGCCGATTTCGAGTCGCGAGATCATGCTAGAAAAATCTCCGCCGAATAAGTGCGATGGCCCGCCGCGGACCGGCAGAGTCCAAACCCAACGCGGCTGGTTCGTCGTGTATCATATCCTCTACTGGCGACCATTGGCCAGAGAATGATCCCGCGCGTATGAGGAATTCAGCAACATGTTACGAATGAAATTGACTTTGATCACGGCAGCCATCGGCTGCATCGTCGCCCACAGCGCCAGCGCGCCGCACGCATCGGGAGAGGACGCGGTGAAGAAACAAGTCATGGAACTTCGCACCTATACGCTCAAGGATGACGCTGCGGTCGCGGCCTTCGACCAGTACGCTTCCGAAGCCTTGATTCCGGCCCTCAATCGCTTGGGCATCGAGCCGGTCGGAGCATTCGAACTGGCAGCCGAGCAACCCGCGCCGCCGGCCGGCGGTGCGGCGGTGGACAGCGCAGCCCAAAGCGCGCCCAAGGTGATGCTGCTACTGCCCGCGAAAGACGCCCAGACGCTCGCGTCGGCCAACGAAAAGGTTGCCCAAGACGAAGCCTACCAAAAGGCGGCCGAGGGATATCTGCAAACGCCCAGCGACAAACCGATCATCTCGCGCATCAGCAGCGAGATGCTAGTCGCCTTCGATTGCTGGCCGCAGGTTAAAACGCCTCAGCAAAAAGTCGACGGCAAGCCGCGTCTGTACGAACTGCGGACCTATGAAAGCCCGACCGAACACCTGGGGCATCTAAAGGTCGAGATGTTCAATTCGGGTGAAGTGCCGATCTTCCTGGATTGCGATATTCATCCCGTCTTCATGGGACAGGCGGTCGTCGGTCCCTTGATGCCGAACCTCACCTACATGACGGTCTACGACGACGCCGACGCGCTGGCCGAAGGCTGGAAACGCTTCGCCGCACATCCCGAATGGAAGAAGCTCCGCGAGGTGAAGAAGTACATCGGCACGGTCAGCAAGATCCACAAGAGCAACTGGGTAGCCAAGCCCTATTCGCAGCTGTAGACCCTATTGGCAGCTGTAGAACTGTGCTTGGAAGAAATCGCTTTAGGAAGAGCAGAACAAATGATCCAGCGGATGAATCGTTCATTGGCACTGAAACTTCAGCTCGGGCTGTGCGCCAGCTGCATGGCCATACCTCTGGCCGCCGCCGGCGCGGTGGCCGTCAGCGCGGTGGGCTTCAGCACCTTGGGCCTTAGCGTGGCTGCGGCGGAGGAACCCAAGCTCGGCTCGGGTATCGACAAGGCCAATATCAGTGACAAGCTGTCACCGGGCGACGACTTTTACGAGTACGTCAACGAAGGCTGGTTGACCAAGACCGAGATTCCGCCAGATCGCTCCAACTACGGAGCCTTCTCGGTGCTGGAGGACGAAACGCTAGCCGCGGTGCGGGCGCTGATCGAAGAGGCTGCAGCCGACACCGATGCCCCCGAAGGCTCCGATCGCCAAAAGGTCGGCGACTTCTATCGCAGCTACACCAATGTCGAGCGCCGCAACGAGCTCGGCATCGATCCGATCAAGCCGCTGCTGGATGAAGTGGCCGCGATCGAAAACAAACAGCAAATCATGCCGACGGCCGCCAGGCTTTATCGTCAGGGGGTCGGCGGAGTGCTGTCGACCTATGTCGAACCCGACGCGCGCCGTAGCGATCAGTATGCCCTGTATGTCTCGCAGTCGGGCATCTCGCTGCCCGACCGCGACTATTACTTGAAGGACGATGCCCGCTACCGCGAGGTCCAGTCGGCGCTGCGCGAGTATGCCCGCGATATGCTCGCCGCGATCGGCGTCGAGGATGCGCAGCAAAAGGCGCAGCAGATCTACGATCTGGAAACGGAACTGGCCCGCGTGCAGTGGACCAACGTCGCCAATCGCGATCCAGTGACAACCTACAACAAGATGACGCATCAGCAGCTGAGCGAAAAAGCGCCACATCTGCAGTGGCCTGGCTTCGTCAGCGAGGCGGGCTTCGACAAAGATGATTCGGTCATCGTTCGCCAGGTCAGTTTCCTGGAGGGAGTCAACCAACTGATCGACTCGGTGCCGCTGGAAACGTGGAAAGCCTATTTCTCCTAT
>JBQCJB010000272.1:0-3967 GCA_051953155.1 Aureliella sp.
GAGTCATTTCGCAAGTCGAGAGCTTCAGTATAAGTTGGGACCGACCCGCCAAAGCGGGCCGCGTCCGCTGCCATGGACAAAACAGGGCCGAAGATCGAAACTAGGGTATCGTCAGCCTCGAGGGAGCGCGCGAGCGACTTCGTGCGCCTGCCTCCGAGCCGGGCGGTCGCCTGGCTGCAAACCCCTCCGCAAGATCTCAACGAAAGTCGGCTTACTTTGAGCATTATTCGCATTGGCACGCGCGGTAGCAAATTGGCGCTCTGGCAAGCCGAGTGGGTCGCCGGCCAGCTCCGGCAACTGGGCTACGTCGCACAGCTGCAAATCATCTCGACCAGCGGCGACGTCTCGACCGCGCCGCTCAGCCAGGTTGGCGGCCAGGGACTGTTCACCAAGGAGATCCAGCGCGAACTGTTGGCCGAGCGCGTCGATGTCGCGGTCCACAGTTTGAAAGATTTGCCGACTCTGCCGATCGACGGCCTGTGCCTGGCCGCCGTTCCGCCGCGCGAAACGACCGCCGACGTCTTGATCAGCCGCAGCGGAGTGGGATTTGCGGAGTTGCCGGCCGGGGCCAAGGTCGGCACCGGCAGTTCGCGTCGAGCGGCCCAGCTGCGACATTGGCGCGACGACATCTCGGTCGCGGATATTCGCGGTAATGTCGACTCGCGGCTAGCGAAACTCGATCGCGGCGAATTTGACGCGATCGTATTGGCGGCCGCCGGACTGACGCGGTTAGGCTTGACCGAACGCATTACCGAAACGCTGCCCAGCGAACGCATCCTGCCCGCCATCGGGCAAGGGGCGCTGGGGCTGGAGTGCCGCGCGAGCGACAGTGAGACGCGGGCGGCTCTCGAGAGGCTGAACGATCCGCCGTCGCTGGCTGAGGTCCGCGCGGAGCGAGCCTTGTTGCTGAAAATGCTGGCCGGGTGCCTGGCGCCGGTCGCCGCGCGCGGAACCGCTCGGGGCAACCGAGTCGACCTGGTCGCGCGCGTGCTGTCCCTGGACGGCCGACGCGTGATCTCCGGTGCGGCCAGCGGCGAGATCGACGAAGCGGCCGCCGTCGGTGAACAACTGGCTGGCGAAATGCTTTCGCAGGGGGCAGGCGAGTTAATCGCCCAGGCCCGCGCCGCGCTGTAAGTTGAGCAACCTGTCGGCAGGTTCCGTAGACACGTTGCGAAAGCCTCGCCTGCTTCGATCTTGTCATGCGGCTGCGAAAATGGGATCGTTCGGCGCATGTGCGACATGCCTGAATGCCCGTGGCGCTGCCGAACCCATATAGCTAGCTGGGCAGCGGTTTTTCTTGCGCTGCTCAGCAGCGGCGGGTGTGCGCCGCTACGGGCTCGCCCGATCACGGCGGACCAGCTATGGCAGTCGGCCGAGCTCCGCGACGGCCAGCCGCAGATCCAACGCGGTCAGCCGCGAAAGATCATCGATGCGACCGGCTGGGTGTTCGGAATACCCGACAAGATCTTGCTGTGGAACCGCCGCGTCGAAAATCATCACATCGGCGATCGCACGGCAGAGGTGCTCGAGGCTTATCTGGCCACCAATTCGCTCGACACGACGCGCGTGCGTTTGAATCAATATGCGCCGGGCGACGATTGGCGACGCCTGGTGCGGAACAAGCGCGTGGCGGCTCCCTGGCGGTACACCTTCGGCACGCTGGCGACGCTTTATGAAACGGTGCTGCCCGGCCGGGTGTTCGGCGGCGACCATTACAACCCGTACACCGACACGATTCATCTGTATTCGGACGTGCCGGCCGTCGCCCTGCACGAGGCTGGTCACGCCAAGGATTTCGCGCGCCGGCGCTACAAGGGGACGTACGCCGCCGGCTACATTCTGCCTTTCGCGCCGCTGTTCTACGAGTCGGTCGCCACTGGCGATGCCTTGGCTTATGCGGAGGCCTATGCGCCGCTGCCTGAGCAAAAAGAGGCTGTCAACGTGCTCTACCCGGCCTATGCGACCTACGTCGGTTCGGCATTGGGAACGGTGATGCCCGACTATGCCAACCCGCTCTACTACGGAGCGGTCGTCGGCGGTCACGTCTGGGGCCGCTCGCTTTCGTCGCAGCTGCCCGAGAATTGACTGCTGTGGGACGCCAAGATACTCTGCCGGACTGCGAATAGCTGTCCAAAGGAGATTTTGCACCATGGCTACGGCATTCAATCCGCAAGTGATCGAGCGGCCCGATCCTCTGCTGCTGCGGTATTACTTTTATTACTCGCTGCTCGGGTTGTTCGCCTTTCCGCTGGTCTACCTGCGCTATTGGTGCCGCTTTATCACGCTCCGGTACAAGTTCGATGAAGACGGCGTGTCGATGAGCTACGGCGTGCTGTTTAAGCGCGAAGTGAATCTGACCTACCGCCGCATCCAGGACATTCACGTCACTCGCAATCTGCTGCAGCGATGGATGGGTTTGGCGACGATCAGTCTTCAAACTGCCTCGGGCAGTTCGCAGGCGGAGATGGCGATCGAGGGCGTGCTCGAACCCGAGCTGCTCCGCGATTATCTCTACGCCCGCATGCGCGGCGCTCGCGACGAAACGCTGGCTCGGCCCGCAACTGCTCGGCAAAGCGAATCGTCGGAGCCGGTGCTGGCCAGTGTCATCGACGGCGGGATGCCTACTCCCGCCGGTCACCAGGGAACCGCTGGCAATGACAGCCGCACCTTGCAGACGCTGGTCGAGATTCGTGACGCACTGCGAGTGCTCGTCGAGCGGGAAGGAGCAGGAAAATGATTGGTGATCGAGCCGTTCTGCGCGCCAGCCAGTGGTGCTACCGTGGAGTTTGGGGAGTGGTGACCGAGTGGCTGCGCGTTCCGCCGACACCGCCCGAGCTGGCCGGAGCGGACGATAGCCGCGTGCGGGCTTTTCGTCCCGCAGAGGGTTACCTGCGGTATCGCAAGCTGTTTTTCTGGATCGGACTGGCGATCGTCGACATCGCGCTGACCGGTGCGTGGTTGGTGTTGCTGTTCGCTTGGCCGTTGATTGGGATTTTGCTGGCCGTGCCGTTTTGGATCGTCATCGTCGTGCCCGACATTCTGGTCTATATCGGTCTGCACCTGCGATATGACACGACCTGGTACGTGCTGAGCGACCGGACGCTGCGCTTGCGGCGGGGGATTTGGGTTGTGCACGAGGTGACGATCACCTACGAGAACATCCAAAACGTTTCGATCCGCCAAGGGCCCATCCAGCGACTGTTTGGCATCTCGGACGTGCTCGTCGAAACGGCCGGCGGCGGCGCTGTGGCGGGGCCGCATGGCGAGCAAGCCCTCAGCGGGCATCAGGGCTTGATCGAAGGCATCGACAATGCGGTGGAAGTTCGCGAACTGATCATGGCGAAGTGGCGAGCAGCCAGATCGGCGGGCTTGGGTGACGAACCGCTCGCAGCCGGCGGGCGCATGTCCGCTGTGGCAGCCGCTGTGCAGCCTGCTGCCGCGTGGTCGGGACTCGCCCCGCGCGAGCAGCGCATGCTGGAAGAAATTCGCGACCTGCTTATCCGCCTGGCCACCCCTGCCTCATCCTAGCAACCGGTCTCCCCCCTCGCCCCGCTCAAGCCGAGTCTCTTAATATTCCGATCTCCCCCTCGCCCCGCTAAGGCGAGTTTCGTATTGTTCCGGCCTCCCCCTCGCCCCGCTAAAGCGAGTTTCGTATTGTTCCGGTCTCCCCCTCGCCCCGCTTCGGGGAGAGGGGGGCGGGGGGTGAGGGGCCGGGCTGCGGATCATGCATCGATCAGCTCGCAAAGCTAAAGCTCTGCGCCACCACGCCTAGGCGAAAGCGTCAAACAGCGAGGAGTTTTTATTGTGCTGTGTCCTGCCTCGCGTGCTGCACGGCGCGAGCCTCGCGAGTTCGCCTTGCAACTATTGCCTTGGAGTGCGCGACGCTTGGTTGCACTGCGCGCCCCCCCCCCCCCCCCCCCCCGCCCCCCCCCCGGGGGCGGGGGGGTCCGGGGGGCACACCCGCGCG
>JBQCJB010000273.1:0-6337 GCA_051953155.1 Aureliella sp.
TTGCCGGCTAGTGGGAGAGAGCTTGAGTCGAAAGTTATTTGCTTTCGGCGTCAAGAGTCGTTAAAGCGGGTGGCCTCGTAAGCCTGACAAGTTACGCCCGAGTTTCTCGCCGAGCCACGAGGCCATCCCATATTTAACGTCACAAACTGAATTCGCAGCCGCGTCGCTTCAACGAACACACCTACTACAACTCAGTCCCTGCGGTTTTTTAACCGCACCGTGATGGAGTCAGTTATATATACAACTGACAGACTGAGAAGCAAGCGGTGTGCCACCCATGAGAGCAGAATGGCGATAGTTCGCCACACCCATCGTGCTCTGATAGTGCTGCAATATCATTGCTGAAACGCGCATCGTGGCGCCTCGGCAGCGAACCGGGGGCCGTCTCTCGGGCCGCCGCAAGCACGGGCGCTACAGATCCGGCGCCGGTGGCTTGATGGGAGCCTGGTAGGACTGGACCCCTTTGACCTTCATCCGCCGCCGGTAAACTCGCTCGCCACAGGTCACAAACAGGGTATCGAGTTCCGCGCCGCCGAACGCGACGCCGTTGATCGGGGCCGAGTTGGGTTTGGTGAGGATGAGGTTTGTTCGCCCGAGCTGGTCCACAACTTGGACGCCGAGTTTGGTGGCTACGAAAAGTCTGCCTTGAGAATCGATGGCCATTCCGGCCGCGCCGACGCTGCCCTCGCCGGGGGGCAAGTGGAGATGTCCCAGCGGCTGTCGAAACTCCAGATCGCCATCGGTTTCAATGCGGAAGTGGAAGGTCATCGCATTTTCGGCTGAGGCCAGGTGCAGAAAGGCATGGTCGGCGGTCGGGCACAGGCCCATGGGTGCGGGCGTTAGTTCATCGACCTTGCGGCGGTTGCCGGCGTAATCGCTCCACCAAATGCCCGGTGCGATCGGATCGGAATAGTAGAAGCCGTCGGGTAGGGTCACGATATCCTGGCAACTGGTCTCTGGATAAACGACCTCTTCGACGCCCGCATCGTTATAGCGGACGATGCGGCGGCGGCCGCTCTGGCAGGCATACAGTTTGCCATCGGGCGCAAAGGCCATTCCGCTGACGCGCCCGGTTTGTTCGGCGAAGACGCGCGTCTTGCCATCGGTGCCGCTGCGGTAGATGCGCCCGGCGCGGGAGTCGCAGAAGAAAACTTCACCGGCCGCATTACAGGTTGGGGCTTCGACCAGTTCGTGCCCCGAGCTCACGAGTTCCCAACTTGCGCCCGCAGCCAGCACATCCAGACGCTTCGGTTCGCCGGAATTGGTTGGCACCTTGATCGGTTCCGGGTAGCCTCGCCATAACCAGCGCAGCGCATCGGGCATGATGGCGGCGGCATGCGCCCCATCGTGTCCACCTTCGCCCCAGCTGTGTTCGACGTCGTAGCCAGCGAAGGTCAACGCGGAGAGCATGTCTTGGTTGGCTATCCACCAATCGCCGCCGTAGATGTTCAGGTCATGACTGCCATCTTCCAAAAAGACGCGCAGCGGTTTGGGGTCGGTTTTGCGCACCAGCATCGGCAGTTGGTTTCCGCCGCGCAGACCGACGAACGTGCCGATGGTGCTCAGAACGCGGCGGAACGCATCGGGTCGCTCCCAGGCTGCGTTGAAAGCACAGATGCCACCCGAACTAGCACCGGCCAAAGCCCGATCGCTCGGCTCAGCACTGAGCGCGTATTGTTTGCTGACTTCCGGTAGCAGTTCTTCGATCAGGAACCGAGCGTAGCGATCGCCGAGCGCATCGTATTCGAAACTGCGGTTGAATCGCGGACGAGCTTCCGGCTTGGCGGCTGGCACGACACCCGGTTCGACGAAGATGCCGATCATCACCGGGATTTCTTTCTTGTGGATCAGGTTGTCGAGTACTTCGACGAGGTGCCACTGCTTGGCTCGCGTCAGTCCATCCTGCACGATCAGTACGCAGGCTGGCTTCTGCGGATCGTACTGGGCCGGCACGTAGATCCAGTAATTCCTCTGCGTGCCTGGATAGATAGTGCTGGTCATGGCAACTGGGCCTTCGACCTTCCCGGCCGGCACGTCGGGTTGACGTTGGGAATCGGCCGAGAGTGGATAAGAGGTCGCCTGCGCCGCCAACGGCGCAGCGCTGCCAGCGGCGAAGATCAGGCCAAGCCAACACACAAACTCTGATAGAAATCGACGAAATCGCATGACGGAACTTCAGGAACGGCCCACAAGACGGCGGCGCAGGTACAAAAGAAGGGACTTGAATTGTAACCCGAAGCCGCTGCCACCCAACCGCGAATCGCTCGAAATTTCAAGCGTCCGCCACGCGGGCTGAGCCTGCGCGGCTACGAACTGGCCGAAACGCTCAAGCGGTCCGATCGAGTCCAGTTGGGCGACACCACGCGAACGGCGATGCGATCGTCCAGGTTCGGCCGAAAGACAGTCAGCAGCACGCACGGCAGGAACCAGGCCATATACAGTCCGCCGCCATAGCCGTGCCAGAACTGGGCCGCCAGCATGATGGCGGCCGTGCCGCACATCAGCGTGCCGAGCGTCTTTCGAGGTGGCCAAAAGACGAATGAAAAGCTGAGCAGGATGAAGGCCACCAATACCGGCAAACGGAACATCGGATCGAAGCCCAAGCCCCAAATGCCGGACAAGTTCTTCATCGCTGGCCGCCAAAGTCCGAACATGTCCCGGATGTCCTCCAGGAAGTTGGACCAGCCGCCGAGCAATAGCAAGCCCGCCAAGAGCACCAGCATCAGGCCCACGCCAAGCAAGAGCCGCCCCAGCCCGCGATGGAAATAGAAACTGATCCACAGCGGCAACAAAAATAGCGGGTAATAGACCAACCCCGAGGCCAGACCGAGAAAACAGCCGGCGATCAACGGCTGGCGGTAGGCCAAAACCGCCAAGGTCAGTAGCGCTGCTGGCAGCGCGTGCTCCAGGTTGCCAGCCATCTGTGCCGTGTAGGGAAACAGCAGGTACATCGTGGCACAGCCGATCCCGGTCTTGACGTTGTCGAAGTGCCAATAGCCGACGCCGACGATCGCTACCACAATCGCGAGGTTCGACAGGATGACCAGCGCTCGAGCGACGTTATAAACCCACTGCCGCTCGCTGGCTTCATCGCCTCCATTCCAGACCGGTCCCTCGTGTTCGGGCGTGGTCGGCAGGTCGGGCAAGCGGTTCAGCAGCGCGTAACCCGGACCGAGTCTTGGTCCGCGCTGGTGCGACAGTTCCGGATCGCTGGTGACCACGTTGCTCATCAGGAACAAAAACAGCGAGACGCCGATAAAGCTCAAACCGCCTATCGATAGATTGGGTTCGAGCAGCGGTCGTCGAACCAAGGCCGGGTCGATCAGCATGCGAATCATCAACAACCCGCAGGCGCCCAGAAGCGCAGCGAAACCGGCGAACTCCAGCCGATCGGGTGTCCAGCTGGCCGGTGGTTTGCCGGCAGGCGTCCGCGGCTGAAGTGCGTCCGCGGCACCTTCTTCCTCCTGCACCACAACATAGCGCAAGCGCTGCGGCTGGCTGTGCACCACGTCGGCGACGGTGCTGGTTGGAATCATCGGCGGCGACTGGCGGCGAAGCTTGCGGCCTTCATAAACCAGCAGCAAACCTGGCGTCAGCAAAATCAAGAGCAAGATGTCGAGGTTGCGAACGCACCACACGCGGTGGAAGACGAAGAAGACTCCCACCAACAGAAAGATCGACAGGTAGACCCACGTCCCTGGCTCTGGTCGCACATAAAACAACAGTAGCTGACTCATCGGGCCTCGGCCTAAACGGCGCTAATCGAAGTGGTATCCGCAAGCCCAAATGGCGATCCCGACGGATAGTCACCCGACTTTTTAGTTGCTCTGCCTACCTGTAGCTCGGCCACAGTCCAGCCTCTCCATCGGCTGGCGAGATTCACGTTAGAATAGGAACGCCGAGCCTAAGTGACAAGCTGTCCAAGACGGCGCGGCGGCCAGTTTTCCAATGACGAGTCGACTTGATTGAGGGAAGTGAACGCAATGAAGTTGGTACGGGTGCTCGACGACCACGATCAAGAAGTTTGGGGCTGCCTGCGCTCCGATCAGTCCGTCACCCGCCTGGCCGGCGACCCTTGGGCAAACCTGCACGACTCGGGCGAACCCTTGACTGTCAAGCGATTCCTGGCCCCGGTCATCCCCAGCGACATCATCTGCATCGGGCTGAACTACCGGCGGCATGCCGAAGAAGGGAAACAACCGATTCCCGAACGCCCAGTCGTGTTTATGAAAAACTGCGGCTCGGTGCAGGACCCGGACCAGCCCATCGTCCTGCCACGCAAACTGCGCAGCGACATGGTCGATTACGAATGCGAACTGGCCGTCGTCATCAAGAAACGTTGCCACAACGTCTCGCGGGATCATGCGATCGACTATGTCCTTGGCTATACCTGTGCCAATGACGTCAGCGCTCGCGACTGGCAAATGAAGTGGGGCGGCTCGCAGTGGTGCCGCGGCAAAACCTTTGCCACCTTCTGCCCCCTCGGTCCCTGTCTGGTCACTCCGGATGATCTGACCAATCCCAACGCACTCGGTATTCGCACCCGGCTCAACGGCCAAGTCATGCAAGACTGGAACACCAGCGACATGATCTTCGACGTGCCGGCCCTGATCGAGTTTCTCAGCGGCAGCACCATCCTGTTGCCGGGCACGGTCATCCTGACCGGGACGCCACACGGCGTCGGCGCAGCTCGCAAACCCCCGGTCTTCTTGCAGCCGGGCGATACAGTCAGCATCGAGATCGACGGTATCGGCACGCTCACCAACCCGGTCGTGGAAGAAGTTCTAGCCTGACGGCATGGTGGATCTTGCCCGCATTGCAGGGGGATTGACTGCCTCCTACCATGTCTGTGCGCTGCGGCGTCTGAGTGAACGACTGTGGGTGGTCGTTTCATGGGCGTACTGGCAATCGAAGTGCCGGCAGCGCAGGCTGAGAGTGCAAGCTTGACGAGCGAGCTTAGAGGACAGTCATGGCCGAAATCACTGTCGAGGAACGGCGTGCGCGGTACGAGCGCGTGCTAGGGGCGGTCTGCCAGTTGGAGGCCTTTACCGCCTTGGATGTCCAGGAGCAAGCCGCTGAGCAGCGCTCGGGGTTCGTGACTCGCGTGCTCAATCAATTGGCCTCCGAGGGAGTGCTGCAGGAAGTCGTGCAGGGGGCGATCTCGCAATTCCGCTGGAAGAGGCGGCGCGAACAGTTTTCCATCGAAGGCTGGATCGAACGGCAAATTTGCGGGACGCAGATCACGCAAACGCCGATGTCGGAACGACCGCGGGAACGTTTGCTGCGTTGTGGCGCGGCCAATCTGCGCACCGCTGAGTTGCTCGCCGTGCTGATAAGAACCGGACGCAAAGGAGAATCAGCTCTCGAAGCTGGTGAGCGCATCGCCAATCGCGCCGGCGAACGCCTCGATGCGCTGCGCAGTCTCTCACCTGCGGAGTTCAAAGAGATTAGCGCTGCGGTCTCGGCGACCGCCTATTGCCAGATCATGGCAGGCATCGAACTCGGCCGGCGCGTTGTCGATGCCATGAACGCCGATCGCGAGCCGCCGGTGAAGATCAATTCCAGCGGCCTGGCCATCGAGTATTGTCGCCGCACGTTCGCTCGGCTGGCACTCGACCGGCGGCAGGAAGAATTTCATATCGTGACGCTCGACACCAAGCTGTATCCGATTCGCCACCATCAGATCACCGTCGGCACGCTCGATGCCAGCCTGGTGCATCCCCGCGAAGTGTTTCGAGCGGCGATTCGCGATGCCGCCTCTTCGGTTCTCCTGGTTCACAACCACCCCTCGGGAGATCCGACACCGTCGCGTGCCGATATCGACATGACGAAAACGGTGATCGAGACGGCAAAGCCGCTCGGCATCGCCGTCCACGATCACATCATCGTTGGCAAGAATGGCCACACCAGCCTCAAGGGACTGAAGCTGATCTGAAAGGCGACGATCACTGGCAGCGCAGCCATAGCCTTCGTTATCAACTCTGAGGAAGAAGACTATTGCCGCACTCTTTCGGCCATCGCCATGCGCCGGCCAGGAACGGGAATGAGGTCCACGCTGTCAGGCGGCGCGGCGCGGGAGCTTCCAATTGGGCCGTGGGAAATGGCAAGTGTAGCCGTTTGGATAGCGTTCAAGATAATCCTGATGCTCCGGTTCGGCTTCCCAGAAATCACCGACGGGTGTCACCTCGGTCATCACCTTCCCCGGCCAGAGACCGGAAGCATTAACGTCGGCGATCGTGTCTTCGGCCACCTTCTTCTGCTCATCGCCCGTGTAGAAGATCGCCGAACGGTAGCTGGTGCCGATATCGTTGCCCTGGCGGTTCTTCGTGGTCGGATC
>JBQCJB010000274.1:0-7671 GCA_051953155.1 Aureliella sp.
CAAAACGCCGCTGAAATTCTGAGGTTTTTGCGGAAACTCAAACTTGCTCCGCGCCGATGCGTTATGATTTTTTCTAGGCACTTGCCCGCCTCGGTGGTCTGCTCGGCCGATCTCCCACTTTCGGTTCTCCATGTCTCTCAAGTCGCGCATCGGCCCGCTGGCCCTCGAAGCCCCGCTGGGCAGTCGCACCGCATCCGGGCAGGTCTTCCGCGCGGTTCATCTCGACCAACGCAAGCTGTTGGCCGTGCGCGTCTTTCCCATTCCGTTGGGGCTGACGCCCGAGAGCCGCCGCGAGTTTGCCGAACAGCTCGAGCAATTGAAACAGCTGCGGCACCCCAGCATCGTCCGCTGCTATGGCGGCGGTTTCGATGCGCGCTCGGCCTTCCTGGTCTACGAATTGGTCGACGGCGATTCGCTCGACGTCGTGCTGGCCCGCCGCACGCGGCTGCCGTGGGAGACCGCGTTGGAGCACGGCAAGCAGTTGGCCGACGCGCTCCAGTATGCGCACTTGATGGGCTGGGTTCACGGCCGCATCCGACCGGAAAAACTGCTGCTGCCCAACGATGGCGGCCCGATCAAGCTGAACGACTTTCGCCGCGAAGCCATCTCGACGGCGATCGGCGGCGGCCCGTGGCGGCTGGAAGACGTACTGTTCTCCGCCCCCGAGCAATTGGATCCCGACTTTGTTGCCAACGAGAAGTGCGATTTGTACGCGCTGGGCGCGGTGCTCTACGCCATGCTCGTGGGCGACCCGCCTTTTCCGGCCACCGATATTGCGGACTTGATGACGCAGCAGCAGCGCGGTGCGCCGCCGAGCGTTCAATCGCGCGTGCTCGATTGCCCGATCTGGCTCAGCGCCATCGTCGACCAACTCCTCTCGCGCGATCCCCAACAGCGCCCCTTCGGCGCAGCCGCCGTGCAGCTGGCTTTCAAAGAAGCCGAGCGCCGCGAGACGCAAGGAGTCGGAGTGCTCCAGCACGCCACCGGCGGATTCAGCCCGCTGCGATTGAAAGCGGCCGACCGCGAGGAAGCGGAAAAGGTACTGGGGATCAAGAAGGTCAAGCAGCGCAAACCAAGCGAAGTGCCGGTTTGGGAACGCTCCTGGTTTCTGCTTGGTACGCTCGTCCTGTGCATCGCCCTGGCCGTGTGGTTCATGCTGCCGCTAGGCGAGGCCGCCCTGCGGCGGCGGGCAGAAAGACTGCTGGCCAGCAGCGAGTACGAAGATTGGACCACCGCCCGCGACATCTACCTGAGAGACTTGCTCGAACGCTTTCCCGAAAGCCCCGATGCGAAGTGGGCCCAGGAGCAATCCGATTACGTCGATTCGGTCGAGGCCCAACGCCGGCTGGAGCGAATGGCCCGGCTCAACCGCATCCCGGAACGCGAGATCGAACGCCGCTACCTAGACGCCTGGCGGTACGAGCAGTTTGGCGACCGCGTGACGGCCCTGGAGATGTATCGGGGCATCGTCAAACTGCTCGGCGACGACCAGGCTGACCGAGCAGTCGTGCTGTTGGCCCGCCGCCGCATCAAGGAACTCGAAGCCCAGCCGCTGGGTGCCGACGAGCTGAAACGCTTGCTCGCGAGCAAGCTGGAAGAAGCGGACCGACTCTACCGCCAAGGCAACGTGCGCGCGGCTAAAGAGCTGTGGCAGAGCATGCTGGCGTTGTACGGCGACAATCAGGAGATGGCGGCCCCCGTCGCCATCGCCCAAGAGCGCCTGGACGATTCCAAGTGAAGTCCAGGCAGCCGCCCAGTGCAGCCCTAACAGTGCGGCCGCTTAGTACAGTCCGCTCGGTCCGGTGTCCGGGTTGCCGCACATGTGGAAGTGGTTGTGGTCGATATAGATGACTTCCATGGCTTCGCGGTCTTCGAGCGTGTAGGGGACCGGCCAGCCGTTGATGGTGCGTTCGCTAAAGTAGATCGTGCACTTGTAATGAGCGTGATGCAGGTTGGCCATGCCGATCAGCGGAATGAAGCGGGCCGGGTCGACGTAGTCGGCGATCTTTTCCTTGACGATCCGCACGTTGTTGCGTTGTTTTTCGTGCAGCAGCGGGATGCCGCCGCGGGTCGGCCGAGCGCGCTCGAGAGCTTGGATCACTTCATCGTCGCTGGGCGGATCGATGGCTACCGCCGGACCACCAGAGGTGATTGGTCCCAGGATCGGCACGCGTGCATAACGCTCGTGGATCTGGAAATCGCGCTCTTCGGTATCCTGGAAGTAAGGGCTAACCGGGATCGGGATCGAGAAAGGACCCAGGCTAGGACCTTGCACGCCGATGCAGCCCGTTGAAAATGCCGCGCAGGCGGAGATCACCAAACTACCAGTCACTGTGGCGAATTTTCGCGACATCGATCGATCCCTCGTATCGACTAACAAGTTGCGAGATCAGGCTAACATTGCCCATCGGCTTGCCCGCTCCCGGCGCCAGCCCGATAAAAGTTCGGGTGCGTTTTCCCAGCGCGTAAGGAGCGAACGGCAAATATCTCAGTCCTAGAACCAGTTATCGTTGTTAATGTAGGCAGAACTTGCGGGTTTTTCTTTTCATTCCGAAAAATCCAGTCCGCCAGCACCACACTCACACGCTAGCAACTCATGCCCGACCCCAACTCCCGACAGCCTGCCAGCCGCCGTGGCGGTTTTTTTGCGTTGACCTGGCAAAGCTGGGTATTTGTCTTCGCTGCCGTGATGCTGGCCGCACATCTGGCAATGCGGCTGCTGGGCACCGGAGCTGAGACGATACCGGTCACCGCCAGCGGAACACTTGGCGACTGGTTGACGGCGCACAGCTTGACCTGGCAGGAATTGCCGCTGCTGCTGGCGATCCTGGCCGGTGGCTCGCCGCTGGTCTGGGACCTGACGCGCGGTCTGCTGCATGGTCAGTTCGGATCGGACTTGCTAGCCGCAGTTTCGATCGTGACGTCGCTGGTCCTGGGCGAACTGCTGGCCGGCACGATCGTGGTCATGATGCTCTCCGGCGGACAAGCTCTGGAGAGCTACGCAGTGCGGAATGCGTCGTCGGTGCTAGATGCGCTCGCCCGCCGGATGCCGAGCGTGGCCTACCGCCTGGTCGGCAGCGAGTTGGTCGAAGTGCCACTGGAGGAAGTCGAGCCTGGGGAACGGATCGTGGTCGGTCCGCACGAGACTTGCCCGGTCGACGGCCTGGTCGTCGAAGGTCACGGCACGATGGACGAATCCTATCTCTCGGGCGAGCCGTACCGCGTTCCCAAGTCGGTCGGCTCGGAGGTCATGTCGGGCGCGATCAACGGCGAATCGGCCCTGACGATCCGAGTCGAGCGGCGAGCCGTCGATTCGCGCTATGCCAAGATCATGCAAGTCATGCAGGACTCGGCGCAGCGCAAACCGAATCTGCGGCGACTGGGCGATCTGCTGGGCGCGTGGTACACGCCGCTGGCACTGGCGATCGCCGCGCTGGCCTGGTGGCTCAGCGGGGATGTCATCCGCTTCTTGGCCGTGCTGGTCGTCGCGACACCCTGCCCGTTGCTGCTGGGAATTCCGATCGCCGTCATCGGGACGATCTCGCTGGCCGCGCGGCGCAACATTATCGTCAAGGACCCGGGGGTGCTCGAACAGATCGCGCTGATCAAGACAGCCTTGTTCGACAAAACGGGGACGCTGACCTATGGCCGCCCCGTAAATAGCGAGCTGATTCTCAGCCCCGGATTCGAGGCCGGCCAGGTGCTCAGCCTGGCTGCGTCCCTCGAACTGTATTCGCGGCATCCTCTCCGCGGCGCTGTCCAGCAAGCCGCCCGGCAGCACGGAGCCGCTCTGCAGCGCGCGAGCCTGGTACAGGAGGTCCCGGGCAGCGGACTGAAGGGGACGATTGCCGGCCGCGAACTTTGGATTACCAGCCGTAAACTGCTCGCGGCCGAACAACCCGACACGGTCGCTGCCCTGCCCGAGCGCAGCGGCGGCATGGAGTGCCTGGTGATGGTCGATGGCCACCTGGCCGCTTTGATGCGGTTTCGCGACGAGATCCGGCAGGAGAGTTCGCGGTTCGTGCGGCACCTGCTCCCGCGGCATGGCATCACGCGCACGCTGTTGGTCTCCGGCGATCGCGAAGAGGAGGTACGGTACCTGGCCGATCACATCGGCGGAGTCGAAATCTATGCTGGGCAAAGCCCGGAACAAAAAGTGGAAATCACGCGCAGCGAAACCGCCAAGGGTCCGACTATGTTCGTCGGTGATGGCATCAACGACGCGCCCGCCCTGGCCGCCGCGACGATCGGCGTGGCCTTCGGCGCAGCTAACGAAGTGACTTCAGAGGCGGCGGACATCGTGGTCTTGGACGATTCATTGCAAAAGGTCGACGAACTGCTGCACATCGGGCAGCGGATGCGGCGGATTGCCTTGCAGAGCGCTGTCGGCGGCATGGCGCTCAGCATCGCCGGCATGGGCTTCGCCGCCGCCGGCTATTTGCCGCCAGTCGCTGGCGCGATCGCCCAGGAAGTAATCGACGTGGCGGCGATCCTCAACGCCCTCCGCGCCGCCTGGCCTCCGGTCACTCTCAGCGACGCGGAAGCCGCTCCAAAAGAGACGTGAGGTAGCTTCGCGAACGATTGATCTCTTCGGTCACCTGGGCCGGCGTCTCGAGGATCGAGATGCCGCGGGGCACCGGATGCATGAAGATCTCGGTCCAGCCGCGATAGTCGATGTCGATCAGGGCCGACAACAGAGGCGCGAAATCGAGCGGCCCTCGGCCAGGCATCTGCAAGAGCTCCTGCTCCTTCGGCAGCTTCTCCATGCAACCGTCGCCATGCTGCCAGGCATAAAACATGGCGAGCGAATCGCCGAGTTCGCGAATCAGCCCGGCCAACAGCCCGGTGTCTTGCGGCAGATGGTAGGGAGCCAAGGCGATGGCCAAGTGGGGCGAAGGTCGCAGCTCCGCCAGGTAACGCAACGAGTCAGGGGCATCGATCAAATTCTTGGCGTGGTTTTCGATGGCGATCGTCACGCCCGTCTTTTCGGCCACTTCGAGATGCGGCTTCATCGCTTCGACGAATTTGGCGACCGCCCGCTTCAGCTCCCCGCCGGTCAGTCCGACCGGACCCTCGCCACCGGTGACGATCGTCTTGCAACCGAGCCGCTGGGCCAACGGCATTTCGTCTTTCAAGCCGAACGGGCCGAGCTTGTACTGGGTGATGCAGCCCAACCGCACGTCGTGCCGCTCGAGCAGTTGCTGGAAACGCTCTTCCCCCAGGTCGGTCAGCTGTTCGCGCTGGTTGCCGTGCGGCTTGGGCCAAATGTCGAGCGCGTCGGCGCCGCACTTGGCGACCTCCGGCAGAATGTCACCCAGGTAGATGCTGCCATACATGCACGACCCGACGATGTAATTGGGCCGCCAATCCGCCGCTGCGGCAGCCTGGATCCAGCGGCCGGAGCAGGCGGCTGCGGAGGCGACAGCCGTGGCGGCCGAGAGAGATTGCTGGAGGAACCGTCGGCGAGTGCGCAATGCGTTCATAGCGGTCGGTACCCGATGGGAGGTTAGCGTCTACAAAAACAGGTAGCCGAACCTAAGCGACTCGGCTACCTGCAGGGGATTGGGGTTTCATCGTCCGGTTAGGTGCACAGCGGCCAACCGAAGGCTGGGCGCTTACAGCACCTTCTTGATGTTCGTGCCCGGCTGGATGACTTCGTAACGCCCGTCCTCATCCGGTTCCAGCGGCGCCTTGTCGTCGAGCGACTTGATGCTGTCGAAATCGGCCAGCTTCAAATCGCTGTTGAGCACTTGGTCCCAAGTCAGTTCCTTGCCGCTGTAGGTCGCCATGCGTCCCATGATGGCCGTCATGGTGCTTTCGGCGCCGTACTTGCCTTCGGCCGGTTTTTCGCCAGCTCGCAGGCTGCGGAACAAGTCGTGATGCTCTTCCTGGTGGCCGTTGCGATTGCCCTCGCTCTTCCAGACCAGTTTGTTGTCGCGGTCATAGATCTTCGCACCGCTGATATCGCACCAACCCTTGGAGCCGTGAGCGAATTCGCTGACGCTGTTCCAACAGCCGGGGATATGGCGGCACATGCTGAGCATCTTGACGCCATTGGGATACGTAAATTCGACCGCGTGATGGTCGTAGATTTGACCGTACTCTTTGCCGGTGCGAACCTGGCGTCCGCCCATGCCCTGGGCCTTGGCCGGCGGTCCGCCCATCAACCAGTTGATGACGTCGATGTTGTGGATGTGCTGTTCGACGATGTGGTCGCCGCAGAGCCAGTTGAAGTAGTACCAGTTGCGCATCTGGTATTCGAGTTCCGACTGACCTTCCTGTCGGTTGCGAACCCACAAGCCTTCCTGATTCCAGTAGCAGCGGCAGAAGATGATGTCGCCGATCGCACCTTCCTTCAGCTTGTCGATCGTTTCCTTGTAGGCGACTTCGTGATGCCGCTGGAGCCCGACGGCGACAGCCAGACCCTTTTCCTTGGCCTTTTCGTTGGCCGCCAGGAAACGCCGAACGCCCGGGGCGTCGGTCGCGACCGGTTTTTCAGCGAAGATCTGCTTGCCCGCTTCGACGGCGGCTTCGAAATGCAGTGGCCGGAAGCCCGGCGGTGTGGCCAGGATCACCAAATCGCAGTCGGTATCCAAGACCCGCTTGTACGCATCCAAACCGAGGAAGCGCGTATCGTCCTTGACGTCCATCTTGTCTTTGTACTTGCCGTGCAGCGAGCGATAGGTCTGCTGCATGCGATCTTCGAAGACGTCGCCCATGGCGACCAGGCGAACATCGCCGCCGGTCGTGTTCATGGCTTGAGCCGCCGCTCCCGATCCCCGGCCACCGCAACCGACCAGCCCGATCTTGATCGCATCGGAACCGTACGGATGGGCTGCGCGGGCGATGGGCAATGTTCCCGCCACCGCGCCACCGGCCAGCAGCAGTGATGAACCCTTGATGAAATTGCGACGCGTAGCCGCCACGTCCTCTTTGGCAGCCGCCCCTTGGGGTGCGGATGGTTGCTCTGTCATGTTCGTTGGCACCTTTGTCGAAAGATCAAAGTCGAATGGTTGAAATCCGATTTTGGGGTAGTCGTGAAAAAACGTGCGAAGCCGATAGCGTGTGACGAGGTTGCCACACTGTTTCGATAAGAGTTTTCTTGTGGTTGGCAGTACCGGCTTCGCACGTCGGAGGGAGTGAACGCAACAAGACCTTCTTCAAAATCGTTGTTTTTGCAGGCATCGGGGAGACGCCACGTCCGCCAACTCTGCCAAAGAATAACCGCTCCGTCAGCCTTTCGCAACTAGCGAGTGCCGAATTCGCGAAAACCATCACCTACGGGAAATTTCTCGCCCGTTAACACGCTCGCGGTCGCAGGCCGCGCGGCGCGCTTTCTGGTTAGCGAAAGGTTGTCGGAGTCCGCCAGGCACTTCGGTTTGCCGGTCCGGTTGGCTTTGCCGTTGCTGATGGATAACACTCGGCGGCGTGAGGATTCGCGGCCTTGGGATAGGGCTACGTGCAGCCGCGTTCGTTGACGGGTCTTGCCTCGCTCCTAGAATGCACATGTGGAATGCGGAACTTCTTAAGCGGGCAGGGGGAGGTCCTCGATGGCGAACAATTGGTTGGCAGCGTTGCCGGTCTATAACGAAGCGAACACCGTTACTCAGGTGCTCGAGCAGGTCTTTCAGTACGCCGACAATGTGCTTGCGGTCAACGACGGCTCGACCG
>JBQCJB010000275.1:0-2636 GCA_051953155.1 Aureliella sp.
CGGCGAAGCTCGCGAGCGCGAATATGCTCTGCCGGTGAACTGAGGGCGAGATGGCTGTCTGGTTTTGAGCTACTTAATTGCGCTTCGGATTCTGGGTTCGCTGGGGCGCGATCGGTAACGCTGCCCCCTCACCCCCCAGCCCCCTCTCCCCGAAGCGGGGCGAGGGGGAGACCGCGCACTTAGGCGGCCTCCTCTTCCCGAAGCGGGGCGAGGAGGAGACCGGCCGATTAGGGCGGGATTTTCTGCTCTCTCAGACGCGACCATCGCGACCGACGTGACCGAAGCGGGGCGAGGGGAGTCTGGTTCTTAGCCTAGAATTTCTCGCTTGCGATCGATGTAGTCCCAGACGACGTAGCGATCGAGGTCTTTGCCGGCGGTGAAGAAGACGCGACCTCGCGTCTGTTCGGCCAGTCGGTGTGCGAAGCGGATGTCTTCCTCCGACTGCGACCAACTGGGAACCAGGAACATGTTGATGACGATGCCGTCGCGCTGGCACAGTGCGCCCTCGCGCATGGTCACCCCTTCGGTGCGGGCATCGGGCGGGTAGAGCAGGTACAGCGTCGATTCCTCGAAGTGGGCCGTCGGCAGGCCATCGGTGATCAGGATGATCTGCTTGTTGGGCGTATCGACGGTGGCCAGATGTTGCCGCGCCAGTCGCAGGGCGTGCTGGATGTTGGTGAAGTGCGGCGGTATCTGGTGTTCGCTGATGTCTTCGCGGCTGAGATCGGCCTTCAAACGGATCCAAGGATCGTACAGCGTTACCGGCTTGGGCATCAGTTCGACGATCTCGCCGGGCGAGCGAACCTTGGCGAAGGTATACATTTCGATAAACCGCAGGAAGTCGCCGGGATACTCGCGGCTGATCAAACCCTGCAGCGCCAGGGCCATGCGTTTGACGTTCATGTACTGACCGTCATAACGCATCGAACCGCTCATATCCATGACCACGATCGTGGCGCATTTGGGCGAGTTCCGCGTACGGTGCACTTCGATATCGCCACTGCGGAGCGCGACTCGCTCGGCCGTCGGGTCGCGGAGCATGGCGTTGATGACCGTTTGGGTCGTGTCCATGTTGGCCAGCGAGTCCCCGAACTCGTATGGCTTGGTCTGCGGCAATTCCACGCTTCCCTCGCCGACGATGCGACCTTGATGCCGGCCGGTGCGTCCGGGCTGGAGCTTGGAAAAGATGCGTTCGAGCAGCTTGCCCTGAAAAATCTTGTAGGCCTGGGGCGTCAGTTTGAAACCGCCGCTCTTGGCGTTGTGTTCCAGCCCCTGCCGTTCGGCCATCTCACGGACCATGTTCTCGACTTGCCGCTGGAGTTCTTCGAGCCCCTGCATGTCGGACGGTTCGGCGAACTCGCTCAGCGCGTCCATGTCGATCAAGCCGATCTGAGCTGTCTTGGCGGCCTCCTCGAGTTGCTTGAGCAGTTCGTCGATCTTCTCGAGTTCTTTCTTGATTTCGATCGCCTCGGGCACCGTCAGCGATTCGTTGCCGGTGAACGTGTACTTGGCCACCAGTTCATCGATCTGGTATTTGTCGCTGAGACGTTCCATCACCTGCACCAGCTCGCTGGCGAAGGGATGCGTGTCGTCGCCCAGCCGATAGTACAGCCGCTCGAGCAGATAGATTTGCTGTTCGGAGGTCGCCTGTTTGAAGTGGCGGCGCAGATCCTGCGGAGGTTTGGCTCGGGCTGCCCGTTTGGCAAACGCCGCGTCAGCCTTCTTTTGAACGCTCTGAGTCTCGTATTTCTCGAGGATCTTGCGTTTGCGCTCTTCGAGCATGGCCATCAGCATTTCGAGCGATGGTCCCAAGCCGGCGATCTGGCTCGGGTCGAGCCGCACTGCGCGGGCAAGTTCCTCTTCGGTCAGCTCGCGATAGCCTCCGTGCATCAAGGCATGCTCGAAGGCCGTCGAAACCAAGTCGGGTGGCGGCTGGGTCGGGCTGGGGAATTCGGCCGGGTTGTAGCGCTGGTAGGTATGGACGACGCCGCCGAGCGTGCGTTTGGTGGCCATGTTGGTTTACCTGGAGCCTTTCCGCTTAGGTCTCATAATGCACCTTGCCATGCTTCTGCGCGCGGCTGATGCGGTCCATGGCGTATAGTCCCGCCAGCACGAATTCGACGCACGAAGCCCGCACGGCAGGGTTCTCGCCCGCGTTGACTTCGAACGCCTTTTCCCAAGCCGGAGGAACGCTCTTGAGTCGGTCGGCGTAGACCGAGCTGGGCAGCATATCGCCTACTTCGATGCGCACGCCTTTGCTAAAAATGTCCGCGATCTCGCTTAGGCCATATTCTTCGACGTATTGATCGAAGACCTTTTTGATCGCGCCGGCGACTAGCGCGTCGAGCACCTGCCGCTCGGACATTTGATGGCTGCCCATCAAGTCCAGTTCCAACTTGCCCAGCGACGAACTGTAGATATGTCCCAAGTCACTGATGCGCGGAACGGCCGGCGTTTCGCCGAGCACGATCGCGCGTTGGCGAGCACTGGCGACCATCGTCCGGTAATTCGACAAGCTGAAGCGCGCCGAGACGCCTGACGATTGATCGACGTACTTGCTCCGCCGCGCCTGCAGCGTGATCTCCTCGACGATCTCGGCCATGAAGTAGGGCACCTGGACGGGAAACTGGCCATCC
>JBQCJB010000276.1:0-7273 GCA_051953155.1 Aureliella sp.
ATCGGAACTGTTCCTACAAACGCGGCATTGGCGTTTTGCCCAGCGGCAATGGATCGGCGTCGACGGCTTTCAAGAACCGTACGCCGACACCCGCGTCGACGCCCGCCGCGAAGGTGATCAGAATTGGCAGCTCGTTACCAAGAATGTCAGCCGACTGGTCCTCACGCCTCCAGCCGGCGCCAAACTGACCGTCGATGGCACGCCGGTCGCCGCAGCCGGTTTCTCTGGAGACCAGCTTCTTCGGCTAGCGCGGGGCGCACAGGGACAATGGCAAACGGTCCAAGCGTTTCCCAAGATCCGCAAGCACCCGGGGCTGAGCGGTCCGATCGACGATGCCTTCACCAGCCCATTCCTGATCGTGACGCCAACCGGCAAATCGTCCAATCCTGCCGTTGAAAAATGGGTCCAGTGCGAGCTTGCCCATGCGGTGTCGCGATGGAAAGCGCTCATGCGCGGTGCTCCCCGCGTCTGTCGGGACCAGGATGTGACGGCTGAGGATGTCCAGAAGTATCACCTCATCCTCTGGGGCACGCCCGAGAGCAACAGTTGGATCGCAAAAGTGCTCAAGCAGCCCGCGGCGCCCGTTGCCTGGTCGCCGAAGGGAGTGAGCGTCGGTTCGCAGCGCGGGGACGCCGACGCGCACGTGCCGGTGCTGATCATGCCGAACCCCGAAGCGCCCGAGCGCTACGTCGTGATCAATTCGGGGCTGACGTTTCGCGAAGCGCACGATCGCACCAATTCGCTGCAGAACCCGCAACTGCCCGACTGGGCGGTGATTTCCCTTGACGAGCCGCCGTCGGCCGAGCGGCCTGGCCGCATTGCAGCCGCAGGTTTCTTCAACGACCAGTGGCAACTCGACGCGCGATAAACGCGGCCACTATACTGTTAAGCTGGTTGGCACAAGTAATTCGCGTCTAAGGCACGGATTGCTTGTGCCAACGTGCATCGAACTCATTTTCGAATAAGCCTTGGCTCGGCCAACGCTCCCTTCCTCGGAGGCTACGAATGTCTCGCTGCTTGTCTGACCGCTGGCTGTTCTCGTCTGCCGGACCACATCGGCTTCTGCACAGTGCCTGGATTGCCTTGGGACTGGCGTGCGTGACGCTGGCTGTTCCTGCCCAAGCGCTGGAGAAGGCCGAACAGATTCTTTCTGAAAGCGGAGTCAAGGGAGGCTTCGTCGTCCAGCTCGGCATCGGCGACGGCCACTTGCTGGAAGCCCTCAAGCCGAACCAATCGTATCAAGTCCAGGGCCTGGAGCGCGATCGCGCGGTCGTCGACCAGGTGCGCAATCGCCTACAGGAGAAAGGGCTCTACGGGGACATCGCCGTCGAGCACTTCACTGGCAGCGAGTTGCCCTACATCGACAACCTGGTCAATCTGCTGGTCGCCGAGAATCTTGGCAACGTGCCGATGGACGAAGTGATGCGAGTGCTCGTTCCCAATGGCGTGGCGTATCTCCGCGATTCGTCCGGCAATTGGCAAAAGACAGTCAAGCCGCGGCCCAAGGCGATCGACGAGTGGTCGCACTATTTGCATGACCCCAGCGGTAACGCGGTTGCCCATGACGAAGTCGTGGCTCCGCCGCGGCATCTGCAGTGGGTCGGCAGCCCGCGTTACTCGCGCCACCACGACCGGATGGCTAGCATGAGCGCCCTGGTTTCGACCGGGGGGCGCATGTTCTACATCATGGACGAGGGAAGTCGCATCTCGATTCAATTGCCTCCGAAGTGGAAACTGATCGCCCGCGACGCCTTCAATGGCACGATCCTCTGGAAGCGCGATATCGCCAACTGGCAAAGCCACCTATGGCCGCTCAAGAGCGGACCGACCCAGCTCTCGCGACGCTTGGTCTCCGACAACGAGACCGTGTATGCCACGCTGGGCTACGATGCACCGCTGTCTGCCCTCGACGCGGCCACTGGCCACATCAACAAAGTCTACGAAGGCACCGACGGCACCGAAGAAATCATTCACACCGATGGGCTGCTCTTCCTAGTCGTTCGCAAGGGCAAAGCGGAGTTAGCGGACTATGCCCCGGTCAACCCGACCGTCGGCGACCAGGCGCTGGCCCGCGATCTGTTCTGGAACGAGGAACCGCGCGTGGTCATGGCTGTCGACGCCGCCTCGGGTCGCGTGCTTTGGGCCAAACAGACCAAGATTTCGCCGCTGACGCTGGCCGCCGACAAGTCGCGAATCTTCTTCCACAATGGCGAGTCGATCGTCAGCATCGATCAGAAGAGTGGCGAACTGGCGTGGGAGTCCGAACCGGTCACGCGCCGCAACCAGTTCAATTTCAACTTCGGCCCGCGACTGGTAGTCCATGACGATGTCGTGCTGTACGCCGGTGGCGACGGCAAGATGTTCAGCATCTCGACCGACGCCGGCAAAGTGCTTTGGACCGCGCAGCATCCTAACTCGGGTTACCAGTCCCCACAGGACCTGATGGTCATGCAAGGCCTCGTCTGGTGCGCGCCGACGACGTCGGGCAAAGATAGTGGCGTCTTCACGGGCCGCGACCCGAAGACCGGTGAAGTCAAAAAGGAATTTCCGCCGAACATCGACACCTACTGGTTCCATCATCGCTGCTACATCGCCAAAGCCACCGACAACTTCATCATCCCCTCGCGCACGGGCGTCGAGTTCGTCGATCCAGACCAGGAGAACTGGGACATCCATCACTGGGTCCGCGGCGGCTGTCTGTATGGCGTCATGCCCTGCAACGGTTTGACCTACACGCCGCCGCACGACTGCGCGTGCTACCCGGAAGCCAAGCTGTTCGGATTCAACGCCCTGGCCCCGATGGCGCCGACCCGCCCAATACCTGGCGAGGTTCCCGAGGAAGGACGGCTTCAGAAAGGCCCGGCTTTCGCGCGACCGCTGGACAGCCTGACGATCGCCAATGAAGAGGATTGGCCGACCTACCGCCACGACGCCGATCGCAGCGGCACGGCCGGGCAGCCGATCCCTGCCAAGATTTCGCCCCAGTGGAAGATCACTCTCGGCGGACGCTTGACTGCTCCGGTAATCGCCGGCGGCCTGGTGTATGTGGCCCAGACCGACGCCCATACGCTCTTTGCGCTCGATGCCGAAAGCGGCAAACAAGTTTGGAAGTTCACCGCTGGCGCTCGCATCGACTCACCGCCGACAATCCACCGCGGCCGACTGGCATTCGGAGCTGCCGATGGTTGGGTGTACTGCCTCGACGCCAAAGACGGCACGCTGGCTTGGCGTTACCGCGCCGCGCCGCTGGATCGCCGGACGATGGCCTTCGAGCAGCTCGAATCGCTTTGGCCGGTGCACGGCAGTGTGCTGGTTCGCGACGACTTGATTTACTGCGTGTCCGGGCGTTCCAACTTTCTGGACGGCGGACTGCGGTTGTTGCGATTGAAGCTGGCCGATGGTCAAAAGCTATCGGAAACGATCATGGACGAGACCAACCCCGACACGGGCAATAACCTGCAAGAGAAAGTGATGACGTTGCAGATGCCGGTCGGTTTGCCGGACATTCTCTCGGCCGACGATAAATTCATTTATATGAAGAGTCAAAAGTTCGACTTCGAAGGCAACCGCCTGGCGATCGGTCCGAACTCGGGCGAATTCGTCAAACAAGCCTCGGTCCAGCGCGGCGAAGGCGAACACCTCTTCGCACCGATGGGCTTTCTGGACGATACCTGGTTCCATCGCAGCTACTGGGTGCTGGGTCAAAGCTTCGCCGGCGGACACGGCGGTTACTATCAGGCTGGCCGGTTCGCTCCGTCGGGCCGATTGATGGTCAAGGGCAACGGCTACGTGTTCGGCTACGGGCGCAAGCCGCAGTATTTGCGCTGGACGACGACGATGGAGCATCAGCTGTTCGCTGCCGACCCGAGCCCGCCGGAGATTCCGGCAGACTTCGGCAAAGGCACTGCTGGCGCGGCGGCCAATTCCGCTCAATTCCCCAAGTCGCCCAGCCTGGACGCGACCGGCAAGCCGATCACGCTCGAGGCCTGGTTCACGGCCACCAATCCCAACGGAGCCATCGTCGCTCGCGGCGGACCGGCCGAAGGCTTTGCCCTGACGCTAGAAGGTGGCCTGCCGACCTTCCATGTGCGTTCGGCTAGCCAACTGACCACGATCGCTGGCACGCGCCGCGTCGTCGGTGGCTGGCACCACGTCGTCGGTGTCCTCAATGCCAACAAGGCAATGCAGCTGTACGTCGATGGCGAGCAGGTGGCCAGCGGACAAGCCTCCGGATTGCTGACCAAAGATCCTGTCCAGGGCTTCGACATCGGCGCCGACTCCGGTAGCGCGGTCGGCAACTACGAATCGCCCTACGGGTTCACCGGCGCGATCGATGAAGTCCGCTTCTATCTGGACGAGTCGACGGCCCAGCAGGTCGCTGATCGCTACACCACCGATGCTGACATGCATGCCGAGCCGCACTTGATCATCACTTTTGACGACGGGACCGCCCGGGACATGTCGACCTTCCGCAATAACGGCACGCTCGAAGGGGGCATACCGATCGACGGCCATAACGGCAAGGCGGTCCGCTTCAGCAACAATGCTGCGCGCCTCGATGCCGGGACCGCCAAGAAACCTGCCGGTCGCGCCGGTCGGCAAGGACCGGCCAAGCGCGCCGCGGCGGCCAAGGCCAATAGCGACGATGACGATGACGCGGGCAAGCCGAACACGGCGGCCAAGGCGCCGGCCAAGGGCAAAGCAGCCCCAGCCAACAAGGCCCAGGCGGGTACCAGCCTGGTCAAACCGAAGTGGACGGCCGAGATTCCGGTCTACGCTCGGGCCATGGTGCTGGCCGGTGACGAACTGTTCGTCGCTGGACCGCTGGACATGATCGACGAAGAAGAAACCTTTCAAAAGCTGTCCGAGAAGGACAGCGAAGTACAACAACTGCTCAACGCCCAGGACGATGCGCTCAACGGCGAGGTGGGCGGTTTACTACTGTCGGTCAACTGCGCCACCGGCGAAGTCGACCAGCGGATCGAGCTGGGTACGCTGCCGACGTGGGATGGCATGGCTGGCGCCAAGGGCAAGCTCTTCCTGACGACGCTCGACGGTCAGGTCATCTGCTTCGGTAAACCCTAGTGCTCGCCACAAGGCCTTGCGAAGATAACATTCAGGTGGATCGATGAAACGCAGCCTCTTAGCTTTGGTCATGTTCCTGGCGGCCGCCTCGACGCTCTGCGCCTGCAACATTCCGGTCTTCCGCTACGCGCTGGAGCGTTGGAAGCCCGACCTGTGTGAGGTGATCGTCTTTTATGACGAGGATCTCGCGCCCGAGCAGAACAAGGCACTGGCCCAACTGCAGGCGTCGGCTCAGGCCGGCGAGCCCACGGCCAACGTCGAGGTCGTGCGCTCGGCAGTTGGGGACGATCCGAACGTGCGCAACTCGGAGCTCTGGCTGTCGGTGAAAAAGCTGCCCGACGTTTCGCTGCCGTATGTCGTCGTGCGGACGACGGTCAGCGACAAACAGGCAGTCAACGGCTGGCACGGCCCGCTGGCGCAGTTCCAAAGCAAGATGTTGCTCGATTCACCGGTGCGCCGCGAGCTGAGCAAACGTTTGCTCGCGGGGGACTCGGTCGTCTGGCTACTGCTGAAATCGCCAGACGCCAAACGCAACGCGGCAGTCAAGCAATTGTTGGCCGGAGAGCTGAAGCAGGCGAGCAAGACGGTGGAGTTTCCGGAAGGGTTGGGCCTGCCCGGTTCGGAACTCTACTCTGAGATCCCCCTGCTGATGCAATTCTCGATTCTCGAGATCGATCCCAACGACGCGGCCGAGCAGTTTCTCGTCCAGCTGTTCAAAGGTTTTCAGCCCGAATCGGCCGCCGCCGGGCAACCGCTGCTGGTGCCGGTTTTCGGCCGCGGCCGGGCGCTGGAAGTGATTCCGGCAGACCGCCTGGATGCCGCTCTCGTGGGCGACCTCACGCGTTATCTTTGCGGTGCCTGCTCATGCCAGGTCAAGGAAAGAAATCCAGGCTTCGATCTGCTGCTGTCGACTCCCTGGGACCGCGAACTGTTTGGCGAGGATGGACAATTGCCGCCGCCGGCGAAAGAATTTGATCCTGAGCAGGCTCCCAGGCTGCTTACGATTCCCTCGGGCAGTGCCGAGCAAAGCACCCCTTAACCCGTATCCTCAGGACTAACCCGCGACAATCGGGGCAAACATGCGAAGTTCGTTCTGGATCCTCTTGGGCTCGGTGGTGGCCGCCGGCGTTCTGCTGGTGCTGCTGACGCGAACTGGCGTTCGCCAGTCGCGGCCGTGGGAGACCTCAACCACCAGCGCGAGCTCGTCCGAGAGCAAGCAACCATCGGCTGAACCGCTGCTTCTCTTCTGCGCCGCCAGCAATCGCGGCCCGATGGACGCGATTTGCGCGGACTACCTCCGCGAATTTGGCCGGTCGGTCGAAATCCAGTACGGGGCCTCGCAAACGCTGCTCTCATCGATCGAGGTCAGCCACACGGGCGATCTGTACTTGCCGGCCGATGCGAGCTTCATCGACATCGCCCGCGACAAGGATCTGCTGGCGGAAACGATCCCACTGGCGCGCATGCATGCAGTGGTGGCAGTGTCTCGCGAGAATCCCAAGCAGATTTCAAAATTCGAGGATTTGTTGCGGCCGGATGTGCGGCTGGTCCAGGCCAATCCGGATGCTGCTGCGATCGGCAAGCTAACGCGCGAGCTGTTGGGCAAAGCCGGCCTGTGGGACAAGCTGAATGAGGCGACGACCGCCTTCCGTACCACGGTCACCGAAGCGGCCAATGACGTCGTCGTCGGAGCCGCCGACGCGGCCATCGTCTACGACGCGGTGTTGCACACTTATCCCACGCTCACCGCGGTGACTCTGCCCGAGTTGAAACAAGCCGAATCGGACGTCGTGCTCGCAGTCGTCAAGTCGAGCCGGCAGCCGACTGCCGCTCTTCACTTCGCACGCTATGCATCGGCCCGCGATCGCGGCCTGAAGCACTACGCAGAGCATGGTTTCGCGGCGGTTAAGGGAGACGTCTGGAGCGACCAACCCGAACTGTCGATCTTCGCCGGTTCGATGTTGCGACCAGCCATCGAAAAGACGATCACCGATTTCGAAGCTCGCGAAGGAGTGCACGTTTCACGGGTCTACAACGGCTGCGGGATTCTGGTCGCGCAGATGAAGGCTGGACAACATCCCGATGCATACTTTGCGTGCGACAAGGAGTTCATGAACAGCGTGCCCGATCTGTTTCCCGAATCGGTCGATGTCTCTCAGAACCAACTGGTGATCCTGGTTCAGAAGGG
>JBQCJB010000277.1:0-2638 GCA_051953155.1 Aureliella sp.
CTTTTGCAGTTCTGTCGACGAAGTCTCCGACCTCACTAACGACCAAGTCGTCCGGCAGCGCCGCTGGGATTCCTGTTTCAATTTCGATTTCAGCCATGTGGGACAAGGACCTGTGCGCGATCAAATCCGTTCGCGATACCGGCAGTGGCTCACGCACAAACTGGCTTCGTGGATCGACCAGTTCGGCACGTCGGGCTGCGTCGGCTGCGGACGCTGCATCACCTGGTGCCCGGTGGCCATTGACATCACCGAAGAGGTGGCTGCCTTGTGCGCCGACCCGTCATGACCAGTTCCCTCGAAGCGGGCGCAGGCCTCTTGGCCAATCCTTGGCTGGCGCATCGCGCGGCGATCGACGCGATCCAGCGGGAGATTCCAGCCGTGGCCACGTATCGCCTGCGGCTGCTCGATCCGGCAGTCGCAGCGGCCTACCGGTTTCAGCCCGGCCAGTTCAACATGCTGTACGTTTCAGGTTGCGGCGAATCGGCGATCAGTCTCAGCGGCCCAGCCGGTGGCGACGGCCGCGAGTTGGTGCATACGATCCGCGTCGTCGGCCGCGTCACCGGAAGGATCGCCGACATGCGCGTGGGCGATGAGATCGGCGTTCGCGGCCCCTTCGGCAGAGCGTGGCCGATCGAAGAGTGCCTGGGGCGCGATGTGATCCTGGTCGGGGGCGGAATCGGCCTGGCTCCGCTGCGCCCTGCGATCTATGCACTGCTGCGACGACGCAGCGAGTTTGCCCGCATCGCTTTGCTGGTCGGCGCTCGCTCGCCCGAGTTGTTGCTGTACGCCGACGAGCTGGCGCAGTGGGATGCACAAGGCATCGACGTGCAATTGACCGTCGACCAGGCCGATGCCAGCTGGCATGGATCGGTCGGCGTCGTGCCGCTGCTGATCGACCGCCTGAACAACTTTCGACCGTCGGAGTCGATCGTGCTGATGTGCGGCCCCGAAGTCATGATGCACTATTCGGCTGCCAGCGCCATGGCCAGGGGCATTGCCAGGGAATCGCTATGGCTCTCGCTGGAGCGAAACATGCAGTGCGCCGTGGGCCTGTGCGGCCATTGCCAGTTAGGGCCTGCGTTCGTCTGCCGCGATGGACCGGTGTTTCGATACGATCGTGTCGAGTCCTTCTTGGCGGTGAGGGATCTGTGATGCCAACTCGTGTGCGTCCCAAACTGGCTGTCGTCAAATTCGCCTCCTGCGACGGTTGCCAGCTCACGCTGCTGGATGCCGAGGATGAACTGCTGACGATCGCTGACGCAGTCCATATTGCTCACTTTGCCGAAGCGTCCAGCCGGCTGGAAGATGGTCCGTACGATGTGACGCTGGTCGAAGGTTCGATCACCACGCCCGAAGATGCGCAGCGCATTCGCACTCTGCGGAGCAATTCCAAATTTCTGGTCACGATTGGGGCGTGCGCCACGGCCGGTGGCGTTCAGGCCCTGCGCAACTTTGCAGATCATGACGAGTTCATGAGAGCCGTGTATGCGCGGCCCGAGATGATCGACACGCTGGCCACATCGACTCCGATTGCCGAGCACGTGAAAGTGGATTTCGAACTGCGGGGCTGCCCGATCGACAAACATCAATTGCTGGAAGTGATTGCGTCGCTGGTCGCCGGCGTGCGCCCGCGGACCAGTTCGGAAAGCGTTTGCCAGCCATGCAAGCGCCGCGGAACGGTGTGCGTCGTCGTCGCCCGCAGCTTGCCGTGTTTGGGCCCGGTGACGCAGGCGGGCTGCGGCGGACCGGCTTACGGTTCGATTTGTCCCGCCTACGATCGCGGTTGCTACGGTTGCTTCGGACCGTCGGTGCAACCGAACATGCGCGGCTTGTCCGAACAACTGCTCCGCGAGCGGATGTCCGGCGAGGACGCGGCCATGTGCCTGCGCAACTTCAACGCCTATGCTCCCCCTTTTCGCGAGGAAAGCCAACGGCTGGTCCAGATCGCCCACACAAGCCCTGCGCGCGGCGCGCAGGCACCATGACGATGCCTCTTTCCCGATCCCAAGATGGCCGTATGTTGATCGCACTGGTCCGGCGGAGCCACTAGAACATGTCGCAGCCTGAGGATAACCCAGCGCGGAGCGTTCGCGTACCAATTCTGACGCGCGTTGAAGGAGAGGGAGGCCTGCTGGTGCGGCTCGACGGCGAGCGCATTCGGGATGTCGAGTTATCGATCTACGAACCGCCGCGATTGTTCGAAGCTCTCTTGCGTGGCCGGCCGCTGGGAGACGCTCCCGACATCACGGCCCGCATCTGTGGAATCTGCCCAGTCGCGTATCAGATGACGGCCGTGCAAGCCCTCGAGAACGCGCTGGGCATTGAAGTTCCACCGGCGATCGCTGCGCTGCGGCGCTTGCTGTACTGCGGCGAATGGATCGAAAGCCACGCGTTGCATATTCATCTGTTGCATGCTCCCGACTTCTTCGGCCTGGACAGCGGCATCGAGCTGGCCCAGCGTTTTCCAGAGGAAGTCAAACGGGGTCTAGAGTTGAAGAAGTTCGGCAATCGCTTGCTCGAGATTCTGGGCGGTCGAGCTATCCATCCGATCAACGTGATGGTCGGAGGCTTTTATCGCCTGCCGCGGCGCGAACAGCTCGCCTGCCTGGTGCCCGAATTCGAGAACTGCCTGCGGTTG
>JBQCJB010000278.1:0-12446 GCA_051953155.1 Aureliella sp.
TGCTTTTCAATGTAAGTCACCGGTGGTCGATGAGGCAGACTGCGGCGAACGACACGGGCCAAGGCGTCGATACGCATCAGTCCACCGCTGAGCAGAACTTGATCGATGTCGGCGTAATCGACCCGCGCGGCCGCGCAGGCCTGATGAATCGTATGCGTGATCGCTTCGACCAACGGCGGCGCCAGGGCCAACAGGCCGTCCTGGGTGAGCGTCTCGGCAATCGCCGCTTGCCGCCACTCGAATCGCACCTCGACCTTGGGGCTCTTGGTCAAACGCTGGAGAGCCATCTCGATCGTCCGCTGCAGTCGAGCGGCGGCGACGATGTCTTCGCGGACGTCACGATTGTGCAGCGATCGAAATTGCTCGCTGAAAAACTCCGCCAACCGCGACTGCCAGCGCAGCGTCCCGAGCTTGCTGTTGCCGCTCGTACCGCGCAGCGTCGCCACGAGCCCTTCGACGTCGACGACGCTGGCTTCCAGACCGGTGCCGCCGAGGTGCACGACGAGCAACGTGGCGTTGCGGCTGAGCGAGCCGGCGGCAGAGGTCAATCGCGCGTGGGTATCGATCCAAGCGGCGGACGCGGCCAGCGGTTTCTCGACCAGCTGCAACAACTCCAAACCGGCGACAGCACAAGCGTTGCGAATGGCCAGGCGATGCAGTTGATCGTAGTAAGCCGGAATCGTCACCGCGACATGCGAAGCGCCCGGGGCGGCCCCTTGGGCGCTGTTGACCAGATGCCGGAGCATGGCCGCCAGCGGAATTTCCGGCGGGACCATCCGGCCGCCGAACGGACGCTCGATCTGCTTCAGTCCGATCCAGCGCTGCAAACTGTGAAAGACTTTGTCGGGCTGCGTTTGCCGCAGTTGAGCTGCCTCGGCGCCGATGACCAGGCGTTGGTCGTCGCTCCAGAGCATGTTGCGAACGTGCTGGCCGGCGCCCGGTTGCTCGATCGTCTGCGCGCCGCTTTGCGGATCGTAGACGGCCACCGTCGAGGTGAGCATGCCCAGGTCGATGGCCAGGGCCCCCAGCGTCTTGGCCACGGTGGAGTGGCTCGGTCCGCCGCCGGCCGTGGGGCGGTCCGGTAGGATGCGCAGCGGCGGAGCTCCGCCGGCGGCTGACCAACTGCCTTCGCTGCGAAGCAGTTTGGAAGTTTCGATCGCTTCCAGCAGCGCGGTGGCGGAAGGGAATCGGTCGGCCGGCGACTTGGCGACCAGGCGTTGAAAAATCGCATCCAGCCGCAGGTCGACGTCTTTGCGAACCTCGTACAAGGTAGGCGGCGGCTGCCGCATTTGGGCGATGGCCACCTGCATTTGTTGGCCGACGAACATGGGCGAACCGGTCAGCAAATAAAACAGCGTCGCGCCCAAGCTGTACAGATCGCTGCGCGCATCGACTTTGTCGGGATGTTCGACCTGTTCGGGCGACATGTATTCGACTGTGCCCATGAAAATCCGGTTGGAGTCGCTCAGTTCGCGCGGGCGCTCAAGCTGCGCCAGACCGAAATCGAGAATCTTGAGCGTGCCGCTCTGGCTGAGCATCAGGTTGCTCGGCTTGATGTCGCGATGGATCACACCTTGTCGGTGGGCGTATTCCAGGCCGCGGGCGGCTTGGGCCAACAAATCGGTTGCCAGTCCGATCGATAGCGGGCCGGTGCGGGCGATACGCTTGGAGAGGAGTTCGCCGTCGACCAGTTCCATGACCAGGTAGTGCACGCCAGCGGCGCTGCCGGCATCGAAGGCGGTCACGATGTTCGGATGCATGAGCTTGGCGACAGCCCGAATCTCGTGGAAGAACCGTTCGAGCAGATCGGGGCGATCGCCGATGGAGCGCGACAAGATCTTCAGCGCCACTTGGCGGTTCATCGTTCGATGTTCGGCGCGGAAGACCTCGCCCATGCCGCCGGCGCCGATCCGCTCCAGCAGCAGGTATTCTCCCAGGATTCCCAGCGGCCCGCGGCCGGCCGGATGATCGTCGGCCGGCTGGTCGAATTCGAGCGCCAACGCGTCGTCTTCCCCCAGCCCGGCGAAGCGCGTGAGCTCTTCGCTCGGCCTGCGAGCAGGCCTGCTGCGGTCAGCAGGATCGGGCAGGGGACCTCCGGACATCGCAGGGCTCGTCGTGCGCAAGAGAGAGTTACATTAAGAAATAGACGACTGGTTCCAAGATATCAAACTTGTGAAATTGCAGCAGCGGTTGGGCGGCGGGTGCTTCGGAGACTTTATCGGAACTTCATCGCCCCCGATGTGTTTAATCAGCCATGGCGACTCAACTTTCGCGCCGCGCGGGCCGGGTGTGGCGAATTGGGGGGATGGTGCGTAGACTTGAAGCATACACCGACAGGACTGAAGTGACGTGGCGCCATAGACGAAGGTTCGCAGTTTGGACGAGTCGCACCCCCCGAGTCCAACCTCGTGGAACGAGGATCCCGACGTGCAGTTGATGCTGCGCGTTCAGGCCGGGGATGCGTTCGCCTTTGAACAATTGATGCAGCGTTATCATGGCCGCCTGGTCCGGATATTGCGGCACGTCAGCGGCAGCGACGACGCGGCGGAAGACTTGGCCCAGGACGTGTTCCTGCGAGTTTTCCGCGCGCGGGCCAGTTACCAACCTACCGCCAAGTTCTCCACTTGGCTGTTCCACATAGCCCACAACGTAGCCAGCAATGCACTCCGCGACCGCAAGCGGCGAAAGGAAATCCAAGTGCTCGCCCCCAGTGGCAGCCAATCGGCCATCCTGTCCCTGGACCAGATGGCCATGGCCTCGACCGGCGCGATGCCCGTGCGACGTTTAGATAAAGTCGAGCGTGCTGAGATGGTCCGCCTGGCTGTCGATGCACTCAACGAACGGCAGCGGATGGCGTTGCTGCTGTGCAAATTCGAAGGCCTCAGCTATCAGGAAATCGCCGAAGCCATGGAACTGAGCGTGCAAGCGGTCAAATCGTTGCTTAGCCGCGCACGCGTGAATTTAAAACAGATGCTCGAGCCCTACGTGACTCTGGGCCAAGCGGCAGAAACGGAACTGCCGAAAGAATAATCGCCGAAGGACGACTCCCCGCCATGACCTCCCAACCACCTCCCTCCCCGCCGATCGACAGCTCGCCACCCCTGGGCGGATTCGATAACGTGAACCCCGACGACGAACTGCTGGTCGCCTACCTTGACGGCGAACTGGATCAAGGCAGCGCCAGTCGAGTGGAAAACCAATTGGCCAGCGATCCGCGACTGCGGCGGCGGCTGAACGATTTGCGGGTCGCCTGGGACCTGCTCGAAGATTTGCCACCCGCCGAACCGAATCCAAAGTTCGCGCAGTCGACGATCGAAATGGTCGCGATGTCCGCCGCTTCGCTCTCCGAGGAAAAGGCCAGCCCGCGCGGACGCTGGCGGTGGGCCGCAGCCCTGCTCGCGCTGCTGCCGCTGATGTTCGGCACCGGCTACGCGCTCGTCCGCGCCGCCCAGCGACTGTCCGAACGGCAAACGCTCGAAATCGTCCACGTTCTAGCCGACTGGGACGCGTTGGAAGATGTCGGCACCTATGCCTGGCTGCAAAAAATCCGTCAAGTCGATTACCTCGGCCGCGTGGCCAAACGCCCCGCCTCGGCCAACCCGTCCTCAGGCCTCGTGCCCCAGTCGTTGAGCGAACGTCGAGCTTGGATCGAGGGGCTGAGCGCAACCAACCGCGACCGACTCTCGGCCAATCTGGTCAAGTTCAAACGGGCCAGTCCCGAAGACCGGCAGCGGATCATCGAACTGGCGCGGCAGATCTACGAAGGACCCGATCCACCGGGCGACCTCCAAGCGGCCCGCGATTACTCGCATTTTCTGAGCGAGATGAGCATCAGCGACCGGATCGCCTACAAGGACCAAAAGGACGAGACCCAGCGCCTGGACGATCTGACGCGGCGAGTCAATCGCCGCATGGTCGAGGTCTATACCCAGGAGCTGACTCCCGATTCGCCCGATCGCCAAACGGTCCTCAAGTGGATCGAAGACATGCAGGACCAGTACGGCAGCGTGTTGGGCCGCGGCGGCGTGGTTTACGACCTGAAACGCGGGCTCTGGTCGGGAGCGCCATCGGTCATCGGCGAAGACGATCTGGAAGGCTTGCTGCAGAGCCTGACGCCCGAAGCCCAGGAAATCCTCAGCCGCATCCGTTCCAAGGAAGCCCAACATGCCGCCTTGATCGTGTACTTTATCGACGAAGCTCAGCCCTCATTTCCCGGTCGCGGTCCGCGGCGTGCGCTCGACCGAGCCGAACTGGTCCAGCAGTTCGAAAGCCTGGGCCAAAGCGCCAAATCGCAGCTCGAGTTCCTGCCGGCGGAGAAAGCTCAGGAGAGCCTCGGCATGCGCTCCGAAACTGGCGCCGCCTCTCGTGCGCCGCGACCCAACCCAGGTTTCACCGCCCCCTTCGGCGGCAGCGGTCCATCATCGACCACCCGCAGCCAGATCCGCGACGAGGTTATCGAAAGCCGCGAGAATGAACCGAAGCCTTAGCGTCTGATTTCCGGGCGCTTGCTGCGTGGCTTGATTGCAAGAGCGCGACATGCGCTATTCGCGTTTGGGATCGTGCGAAGTTTTGCGCTGCGGCTGCCCCTCACCCCCCGGCCCCCTCTCCCCGAAGCGGGGCGAGGGGGAGACCGGACGATTAAGAGGCTCGTTTGAGCGGGGCGAGGGGGAGACCGGATCTACGCCAGGCTGCCTTGAGCGGGGCGCGGGGGAGACCGGACGTAAAAAAGTTGTACTGCGCGGAGCAGGGGAGAGGCGGTTCAAGGTCGTTAGCAGACGCTCGATGTGGTGGTCGCTGTGGGCGGACGATAGGGTGATGCGCAGGCGAGCTGCGCCGGGCGGTACGGTGGGGGGGCGGATGGCGGGGACGAACAATCCACAGGCTCTCAATTCCAGGCTAAGCGTCAGGACTTGCTGCGACGAGCCGACGATGACGGGCACGATCGGCGATGATCCGCTCGGAATCTGCCAGCCTTGTTCCGACAAAGCCGCCCGGACTCGCTGGCTGAGCGCGGTCAGGCGCTCTCGGCGCTCGACCAAATGTGGCATCAGCGCGACTGCGGCCAGCGTGGCGGCCACTGTCGGCGGAGCAATCGCTGTACTGTAAATATAGGAGCGGCAGCGATTGACTAAAAAATCGATCAACCCGCGCGAGCCGGCCACGAAGCCGCCGCAGGTGCCGAGGCCTTTGCTGAACGTGCCGAGCTTGGCCAGCCACTGGCCCGAAGCGCCGAGCTCTTCACCCAGGCCGGCTCCGGTCGCGCCGACGGCGCCGGTGGCATGCGCTTCATCGACCACCAGACCCGCTTGATAACGCCGACACAGTGCGGCGAGTTCTGCCAGCGGGGCCACGTCGCCATCCATGCTGAAGACCGATTCGGTCAGCACGATCGCCCGCCTGTAACGGCTGCGCTCGGCGCGCAGCATCGCTTCCACGGCCGACACATCGGCGTGCGGGTAGATCCGCTTTTCCGCGCCGCTTAGGCGGCAGCCATCGATCAAGCTGGCATGGTTCAGTTGATCGCTCAGCACGAGATCGCCGGGGCCGATCAGCGCCGCGACGACGCCGATGTTCATTGCCAAGCCGCTCGAGAACGCAAGAGCCGCTTCGGTGCCTTGCCACTGGGCCAATCGCTGTTCGAGCTCTGCCAGCTGGCTGTTGTAGCCGGTGACTAGCGGGCTGGAACCCGAGCCCACACCCAACGTACTCATGGCTCTGCGGGCCGCCAGAATCAATTCTGGTTCATGGCGCAGCCCGAGATAATCGTTCGAGCCGAAATTGACCAATGACTGCCCGCTGATGAGCATCTCCAGCGGATCGTTTGCCGAAGAATGCCAGTTCCGCTGGCGGCGGAGATGATCGGCCTGAAGCTGGTCGAGCGATTGGCGGAAATAGGCTTGCCAATCGCCGGCGTTAGAGGACCCATCTTCCATGGACGTCTACGACGCTGGCTGCGAGCTCTTGGCCCGGAACTCGCGCCACGCCTTCAAGGCAGTTTGGCGGACTTCGGGGCGGTTGACGGGAAAGCCAATCGTGGCTTCGAGCAAGCCGATATCTGGATGTTCGCGAATGCCGGGAAAAAACTGCGTCAGGTCGAAGTTGGCAAGCTTCATACCGGCCGCCAAGGCCACATCGCCGATCAGTTGCCGGTACTGCGCCGGCGACGTGTCGAGTTTGCCGCGCGCGCCCGGCGGGCCCGTGCGTTCTTCGCCGAACTCGTCACCGTTGATCAGCAGAGGCTCGTTCAGTTGAGTTGTGTTGTCGACGTACCGGTCGATCAGGTCGAGGTCGCCCGTGTTGCCGAGCTTGGCCAGGCAGAGCAGTGCCCGCGGCGTCACTTCCTTTTGGACCGGTCCGGCTAGCAAGCGCCGGGCCATGTCGGCCCCCTCGGGCACGTGGTTTTGAAGGGCGATCATCATGATCTCGACGCCCATCGTCGTCGGCGCCTTGAGCATCCAGCGGCCGAGCATCTTGCGAACGCAGTTGCGAGCGCCCGGTTGGTCGAAGAACCGCGTCATGCTGCCCATGTTGATCTCGGTTCTGACCGCGTCGTGCAGTTCCTGAGGTGGGTTGTCGAGCACAGCCGCCGCGACCAGCAGCGCCAACAGATCGCCGGTGACCGGCCGTATGCCTTTAAAAAGGTCGAAGCGGATATCTTTGGCCGTCTTGCCAATGACCATCCATAGGCGTTGTTGCGGATCGGTCGGCAGCCCTTCAAAAACGCCAGGCGCTAGCTGCCCGCCGTCGATTGCCTCCAGGCTCATCGCGACGATGCGGCGCTGGGCGACCATTTCCAGAAACAGCCGTTTGCTGGTCCGCGTCGATCCGGCCACACTGGAAAACGACTTCCAACCCGGCAGGCCGTGGCTGGCAGTGGGATCGGCATCGCGCATGAACGCTTGAGCCAGTTCGTCATTCTTGTCGTGTTCGATGCGCAGCCGGATCGCCTTGGCGCGCTCACGCGTTTCGAAGTCGGTGCCTTTCTCGGCAGCAGCCAAAGCCAGCAGAGCAGGTTCGCCAATCTGTAGCAGCTCGGCCGAGGCTTCTTCGCGCTCGCGGAACTCATCCGAGCCCAATTGCTCGATCAACTCTTGGACGCTCGCCACCTGCGCTTGCACAGTTTGGGCTTGCTCGGCCTGCGTTTGCGCCGTCTGAGCTTGAACGGGGAGGCTGGTAATCGGACCAAGGCACGTGGCCAGGGCGATCACGGTCGCCCCGACGCATCGTCGTCCGGCGGCTAAACTGACTGTCAGGTCTCGCATGGAGCAGGGCGCCCTTGCAGTAAGCGGTCGAGTTCGATCCAACGAACTTTTTTCTATTGTAGCAAGTTCCACGCCCATCACTCCAGGGCTTACAATCTGGGCTTGTGCATTTAGCCGGCGAATCGAACTCGCGAGAAAGCATTTCATGCAACTTGATCGACCCCTCAATCCGACCGAACGGGTGCTGCTCGGGCCCGGACCGAGCACGGTACCGCACCGCGTGCTTCGCGCCCTGGCCGCCTCGACTCTCGGACATCTCGATCCCGAGTACCTGGCCATCATGGACGAAACGCGGCAGATGCTGCGGCAGGTGTTTCAGACCAATAACGAAATGACCCTGGCAATTTCCGGCACCGGCAGCGCCGGGATGGAAGCGGCCGTATGCAATCTGGTCGAGCCGGGCGATGAAATGGTCGTCTGCGTCAACGGCGTCTTCGGTGGGCGGATGAAAGACGTCGCCGAGCGCTATGGAGCGGTCGTGCATCCCGTGGAAGCTGCCTGGGGACGCGGCATCGAACCGGAACAGATCGAAACCGCGCTGCGAGCCCATCCCAAGACCAAACTGGTCGGTATCGTGCATGCCGAAACCAGCACGGGCGAACATCAACCGCTGGAAGAGATCGCCCGACTCGTGCAGGGCTCCGGACGCTTGCTGGTCGTCGACGCAGTGACCAGTCTGGGCGGCATCGACATCCCGGTCGACCGGCTGGGCATCGACGTTTGTTACAGCGGGACGCAGAAGTGCCTTAGCTGTCCGCCGGGGCTGGCGCCGATCACCTTCTCTCCGCGAGCGGTCGAAGCCATCGAGCGCCGCAAGTCGAAGGTCACCAGTTGGTACCTCGACGTGTCGATGCTCCGCAGTTACTGGAGCAGCGAACGCGTCTACCATCACACCGCGCCGATCAACATGACGTACGCGCTCCGCGAAGCCTTGCAGATCGTGCTCGAGGAAGGTTTGGCAGCGCGGATCCAGCGGCACCAGCGGCATCACCGCATGCTCCGCGCGGGGCTCGAGGCGCTGGGGCTGGAGTACATTCCTCAGCATTCGCTCACGACGCTTAACGCCGTCCGCGTGCCCTCTGGAGTGGACGACGCCGCGGTGCGCAAAAGTCTGTTAAAGGATTTCAACATCGAGATCGGCGCGGGACTCGGGCCGTTCAAGGGCCAAGCGTGGCGCGTCGGTCTGATGGGCGCCAGTTCGACCCAGGCCAACGTGGTGCTGGTTCTCGGCGCGTTGGAGCGGCTGTTGTCCGAGCAAGGCGTCGCAGTCGATCGCGGCGCGGCCTTGGCGGCGGCCGCCGACAGCTTGAAAGAATCTGCCGCAGCGCCCGTAGCGGCCGCTTCCTGAAGCCAATGCCTGAGACACTCGAGCCTATGTCCCTCGATAAATCCGACTTTATGATGCGCTTGCGGCAGTTGCTGCCCGATCCGGAGCAACTGCTCGAGCAACCGGCCGCGTTGACGGCCTTTCAAAGCGACGGTCTGACCGCCTTCGCCGTGCGTCCGCGGGCTGTCGCGATCCCGGCGACCTCGCGCGACGTGATCGAGATTGTGCGCTTGTGCCACGAGGCGAACGTCCCCTTCGTCGCTCGTGGCAGCGGCACGAGTTTGTCAGGTGGTTCGCTGCCGCACGCCGACGGCATCGTCATCGCGCTCAACCGGCTCGACCGCATCCTGCGCGTGGATTTGCCCGGGCGAGTCGCCGTCGTCCAGCCCGGCGTGATCAACTCCAAACTGACCCAGGCTGTCGCCAGTTCGGGCCTGCACTACGCCCCCGACCCGAGCAGCCAACAGGTGTGCACGATCGGCGGCAACGTCGCTTTCAATTCCGGCGGAGCCCACTGTCTCAAATACGGCATGACCGGCAACCATGTGCTGGCAATGAAGATGGTCTTGGGCGATGGCACGGTCGTCGACGTGGGCACCGAAGGTGGCGAAGGCATCGGACCAGACGTTTGCGGTCTGATGGTCGGCAGCGAAGGCCTGCTGGGCATCGCCATCGAGATCACCGTCAAACTGATGCCCAAGCCGGAAAGTTTTCATACGGTGCTGGCCGGTTACCAATCACTGTCAGCTGCGGGTGAAGCCGTCGCTCAGATTATCGCCAGCGGACTATTGCCGGCAGCCATGGAGATCATGGACGTGCTGAGCATGCAGGCGGCCAGCGCGGCGGTCGGAGCCAAGTATCCCAGCGGCGTCGCCGCCGTGCTGATCGTCGAGCTGGACGGAACGGCCGAGCAAGTCGCTGCCGAACGGATCCAGTTGACCGAGCTGATCGATCGCAGCGGAGCTTCCGAAGTTTGGGTCGCCAAGGACGCCGACCAGCGCGCGACGATTTGGAAGGGCCGCAAAAGTGTCTTTTCTGCCGTCGGCCGCTTGAGCCCCGACTTCATCGTCCAGGATGGTGTCGTGCCCCGCGGCAAACTCGGACTCGCCCTGGAGGAGATCCAGAGGCTGAGCGCGGCGGCAGGCATCGCCGTGGCCAACGTGTTCCACGCCGGTGACGGCAACTTGCATCCGCTAATCATGTTCGACGGCCGCGTCCCCGGAGCGCTCGAGCGGGCGGAACATCTGGCCGCGGAGATCGTCCAGTTGTGCATCGAGCTGGGCGGTTCGATCACCGGCGAGCACGGCGTGGGCATGGAGAAGCGCCAGTTCCTCGGCGGCATGTTCTCCGATGAATCGATCGACGCGATGAAGAGCCTCAGGCGGGCGTGCGATCCGCGCGAAGTCGCCAATCGCGGCAAAATGTTTCCCAGCGCCGAAGCGCCCTCGTTGTCGCTCTACGGCGCGCATCCGCTGGAAAAAGCGGGCATCGCCAGCCGCATGTAAATCTCTACCGGCCGAGCTCAGCGGAGCAAATGCCGCTACGTGAACACCGCCAAATAAACTCGCTAAGTAAACACCGTCAAGTGAATGCAGTTCGCCAAGTGAACACAGTTCGTCAATGCAACACCGTCCAGCCACGGACGCTCGCCGAAATCTTCGACCTGTGCGCCAGCAATCGTCGGTTGCTGCCGATCGGCGGACGCACCAAGAATGCGTTGGCCGCGCCTGATGCGGGCGCCGACGAAGTGACCTTGGTCGACATGCGAGCCTTTTCCGGCGTGGTCAGTTACGATGCGTCGGAGTTTTTGATCACGGTTCGCGGCGGCACGGCGATCGGCGATCTGGTAGCCACGCTGGCCGAGCGCGGGCAGTACTTGCCGTTTGATCCGGTGCTGGCGGCGGGCGGCGCGACCGTCGGTGGATCGATCGCCAGCGGCATCAGCGGGCCATGCCGCTTGCTCTATGGTGGCCTGCGCGATTTCATGTTGGAGGTTGCCCTCTGTGACAGCTCGGGGCGCGAGATTCGAGGTGGCGGGAAAGTGGTCAAGAACGCGGCCGGCTTCGATCTGCCCAAGCTGGTCGTCGGCAGCTACGGACGCATGGGACTGATCACCGAGGCCACGCTCAAAGTTTTCCCGCGGCCTCAAGCCTGGCTGACGCTGCACTGCGAGACTAGCGGGCTGGCTGCCGCAATAGAGATGGGCCTGCGGCTGCTCGCGTTGCCGCTGCCGATTGCGGCCCTGGAGATCGAACAGCCCTCGACGCTGCTGGTGCGCCTGGCCGGTCCGCTCGACTCGCTCGCCGGTGTGGCCGCCCGAGCCATCGCGCAGCTGGGCAGCCGGGCCAAGGTAACGCAATGGGCACCGGGCGAAGAGGAAATGCGCAGCTGGTCGGAGCGAGCCGAGTTCGCCTGGGCAGCCGACGCTCACGCACTAGTCCGCGTGGCCGTGGCGCATCACCAGTGCTTGGCGCTGTGCCAAGCGCTCGACCAACTCGGCTCTCCAGCGCGGCGCGTGATCTCCTGCGGAGCGTCGGTCGTCTGGCTGGCTGCAACTAGCGCCGACGAACTGGCCGCGATCGACCGGATCCTCAGCGATCAAAAACTCTCGGGAGTCGTGGTATGCGGCTCGCCACAGTTCCGACTGCTGGGCGACCGACGCTGGATTGGCATCGCCGAGCGGATCCGTGCGGCGCTCGACCCGGCGGGCAAGCTGCCACAGTACGCGTAAAATGTGGACACGGTTTTAAAAGTCCGTGTCGAATCGCAGGCCGAAGATGTGTGTGTGCGTGTGCAGCAGATCGCGGTGCAGATCGGCCACGATGTAGTTCATCTTGATGCGATGGTAGGGACTCAAGTACCAGTTGGTCCCAAAGGTCGTATCGCGGAGAACTCCCCCTCGGACGTTGGCATCGTCCAGGTCGATGAACGATAGCCTGGCCGCGATTTCCCAGGCACCGATGCCGGGGTTGCAGCGATCGCCGATGGCCAAGGGGGAGAAATTGTGGTTCGGGCGCACACGATCGGTCGTCGCGGTGGCCCGGTTGTAGGGTCGATGCTCACCGGTCAAGAAGAAACTGGTCGTGACGTAACCGCCCTGAAAATTGGCCACCGGTCCGGCGGTTTGATTGACTGGCGCGAACACGTATTCGCTTTGCAGCGATAGCGGACCATGAACCCACAAAAACTCTTGGCCGAACAATTGGCTGCTGGTCGCTGCCAAGGTGCCCGTATCGACGAAGTAGGGCGTCGTGGCGTTGTTGGAATCGCTGTTGCCGAAGGCTTCTGGGCGCGAACGGTAGCGAGCTTCGCCGTCGGCCGCATCGCGAAAGCTATACGCGCCGCCCAAGTGCATGTAATAGCGGCCGTTGGACGCTTCGTCGTAGTAAGGGCGAAAGACCAGGCGGGTATCGACCGTCTGGCCGGTTTGGTCCCCGGCGTCATCGCCAAAATTATCCGTATCACCACGGAACGTGCCGACCGCCCAATACAGACTTTGATCCTGGCTGGTGCCGAAGAGCATGGCGCCGAGATTTCGGGCGGGAGCGAACGCGTCGGGCAGCGAGCGTTCGAGAAATGTGGACCAGCGGTTGGAACTGCTACGTTCCAGACTGAACGGTTCGAAGAAGTGCCCGACGCGCAGGTTCTGCACTAGCGGCAGGTCGGTCACGCCCACGTAATTGTCCAAGAAGGTGGGCCGACCATTGGTCGGCGTGCCTTGGGCAAAGTCGAACCCGGTGGCGTAATTAAAACTCTCGTACTCGCCTTGCGCGTACAGCCGCGCTCGCCGGAAATCAAAAGCGTCTTGCACGTCGCCGATAGCCGCTCGGCTGGCCGGGGACTGGCTGAACCACAGC
>JBQCJB010000279.1:0-4543 GCA_051953155.1 Aureliella sp.
GTACGCGCGAACTTGCATCAGCAAGTCGCGGGCATAACACCGCCGCAGCGGCCGGCCGACGCGATGGAATGCTTCTCGAATCAGTTGCTGCACCACCTCGGGCCGCCATGGCAAGCCCAGCGTTTGGCAACCGCGACGAAATAGCTCGGTGAACTCGGCTTCCGACGGATCGGTGATTTCGATCTTGAACGGCACGCGGCGGAGGAAGGCCTCGTCGACCAGATCGTGCGGCCGCAGATTCGTCGAGAAGAGGATAATCTGCTCAAACGGTACCACGACTTTTTTTCCCGTCGGCAGCGTCAGGAAGTCCTGATGGTTTTCCAGTGGGACGATCCAGCGGTTGAGCAATTCTTCGGGCGCAACTCGCTGCCGCCCAAAATCGTCGACCAGCAAACTGCCGCAATTGCTCTTCAGTTGCAGCGGTGCTTCGCAGACGTTGCTCCGCGCGTCATGGCGGATCTCTAGATTGTCCAGCGTTAGTTCGCCACCGACGACCACCGTCGGCCGTTCGATGCGGATCCAGCGGCGATCGAAGTCCTGCATCTGGAAGACGCCGGCGCCCTCGAGGACAGTCGACGCGCTCGCGCGCTCGACAGGTTTATGGTAGGCCGGGTCGAACAGTTTGATGATCACGCCATCATCGATGATCGCATGCGGGATCCAGATGCTCTCGCCGCGAAGCGCGGTCAGGCATTTGGCCAGCGTGGTCTTGCCGTTACCGGGCGGTCCGTAGAGAAAGATGCCGCCGTTGCCATTGACGGCCGGTCCGAGAAAGTCGAGCCACGAACGCTCGAAGGTGATCTCCGAGAGGGCCTTGATTAACTGGTCGCGGCGAATCGGTTCGAACTGTGTCGCTTGGGCTTCGACTGACACGATGTAATCGGCCAGCGGCACCGGCGCAGGGCCGACGTAGGTGAAGGACTTGCGATGAGCGATCGCGCGGTTCTGGCCGTTCTCAGTCAGGCTGTAATAGAAGTCATTCAGCGGCGCGCTGCGGGCGTGGGCCACGATCTGCCGCGTCCGCAGCGCCCCGAGCTGTTGGTCGATGATGCCAAAGGGAAGTCCGAGCCGCTCGGCGATCTTGCGACCGCTGGTCGTGCCCACCGTCAGCAGCAGCTGGCAGATCAGCGATTCGACCAGGCTCTCGCTGACGCCTGCATCTTCCAAAGAGATCGGCTCCGGTGGCCAGTACTGGTCATCGTTGAGCAAGGTCGGCAAGACGGCGGTCGACATCGTCGCGGCCGGGTTGGTGTTGGGGCTGCGATGCAGTAGCGATCCAGTGGAGTTCATGAATGCGGCTCACCTTCCTGCGGACTGCAGGTGGCAGGGGAAACGTCGATGGATTGGCGCTCTTTCAAGCGCCTGGCAATCTTCGAAAGAGTAGGCCGCGCCTGAGCTGTTCAGCCTCAGGCTGCCTGGCGGGGCAAGATTTTCTCATTCCGGCAACCTGCAGTTGCTGAATGAAGCGGTCGTAGCGATCGCTGCGCGGAAGCTAGATCGTGCCGACGTCGCTGCCCTTGGTCGCAGGGGCCGAGAGCGCGTTCGCGGCTGAAAATAATTGCCCGTTTTGGGCTTGGCGGCCACAAGCGTGGCCTAGATTAAAGGAGCGTATCCATAACCGCCGGGCGGCCGCCGGCAGGTTTCGCACACCAAAGCCCCGAAAAAATCATGCAACTTCAACTGCCCTGTGACAGCAGACTGGTCTCCAAAATGGAGCCCCACGCCGGTGAGGAGCAAACCGTGTGGATGCTGGTGCGCGCTGGTGGCAGCCCTGCTGACCAGCAGGATATTCTCGTCGACCCTCTCCCTTTCACCGTCGGACGCCAGCCCGGCTGTTGTCTGCAGTTGAACTACCGCACGATCTCCGGCCATCACGCCGACTTGCAAGTCGAACGCGGTCAGCTGTGGGTCATCGATCGCAAGAGCACCAACGGAACGTACGTCAACGGCCGCCGCATCTCCGAACCGACTCCGTTGTCGGAAGAGGATTTGGTTCAGTTCGCCGACATCGCCATGCGGGTCAAATGCGACGTGCGCAAAACCACCTGCCACACCCTGCAAGAAGATGTCTGCGATCAGGCGATGGCCCTGGTCCAGTTCGATCGACTGATGGAGAACCGCCTGGTCACTCCGTTCTATCAGCCCATCGTCGATATCCACACCGGTTTTGCGCTTGGCTATGAAGTCCTGGCTCGCAGCCGCGTGTTCGGCATGGAGTCCTGCGCGGCGATGTTCGATGCGGCCGCGCGGCTGAACATGGAAGTTGAACTCAGCCGCATGCTGCGCTGGGAGGGAGTGCGTGAGGGCCTGAACCTGCCCGCGAAAGCTTACTTGTTCGTCAATACGCATCCGCTCGAGATCGCCCAGGATGGACTGGTCGCGTCGCTGGCGCAGGTCCGCCAGCTCAGCCAGGAAGCCCTGATCATTCTCGAGATCCACGAAGCGGCGGTCACCGATCCGGCCGAGATGCGCGAGCTCCGCGCTCAGCTCCGCGAACTGAATATCGGCGTGGCCTACGACGACTTCGGCGCCGGGCAGACTCGACTGAGCGAGCTGGTCGAAGCGCCCCCGGACTACTTGAAATTCGATATGTCGATGATTCGCCGCATCGATCAGGCGCCGGCCGAGCGTCAACGCATGCTCGGTTCACTGGTGCAGATGGTGCGTGAACTGGGCATCACCCCCTTGGCCGAAGGTATCGAGACCGAGGCTGAAGCCGCCACCTGCCGGCAGTTGGGTTTTTCTACCGCGCAGGGATTCTATTTCGGTTCGCCGGCACCGCTCCGTCAGTACTCGCCGCTGTAACGGGCGGTGCAGTTTCGCTGGGCAGCTCGGGTCCGCTACAATACCGACGCTCGCACTCTGCGAGCCTTGGCTCTCTCCCACCCTACCCTGCCCCGTCACCATCGAGGAGCTGACATGAAGGTCACATCGTTGCCCGCGCGGGCCGCTGCGCGCTGCGCGGCCGCCATCACTCTGGCCGCGGGTTTGTTCTCTGGCATTGGCCGTGCCGACGTCACGTTGCCAAACATCTTCGGCGATCACATGGTCCTGCAACAAGGTCAGAAGAATCCCGTCTGGGGCAAAGCCAGTCCCGGGGAAGAAGTCACCGTCACGATCGACAAGCAATCGCAGAAAGCTACGGCCGATAAAGACGGCAAGTGGCAAGTGAGCCTCGATCCGCTGCCGGTCGGCGGACCGTACGAGATGAAGATCGAAGGCAAGAACGCCATCAAAGTCGGCGATATCCTGGTCGGCGAAGTGTGGATATGCTCGGGCCAGTCCAATATGCAATGGACTGTGGCGGCTGCCAACGACGCAGACCTGGAGAGGCTGACCGCTCGCAATCCGAAGCTGCGGATGATCAATTTCCCGCAGACGGGTTCGCAAGAACCGATCTGGTCGCACGACGATCGCCACTGGCAAGTTTGCACGCCGGAAAACGTCGGCAGTTTCTCGGCCGTCGGATACTTCTTTGGCCGGCAACTGCAGGAAACGCTCGACGTCCCCGTCGGCATGATCAACAACGCCTGGGGCGGTTCAGCGTGCGAAGCATGGATCGATCGCGATGTCTTGGCGGCTGATCCGCAGTACAAACCGCTGCTCGATCGTTGGGCCGGCATCGAGGCCAACTATGAAAAGGCCAAGGATAGCCAGGACGTTAAACCACAGCAGCTGAAACAGCTCGAGAGCTCGATGAAGGGCAACTCCCGCCCTGGCAATATTTACAACGGCGTGCTCAAGTCGCACTTGGGCTACGGCATCAAGGGCGCGATCTGGTACCAGGGCGAATCGAACGCCGGCCGCGCGTATCAATACCGCGAACTCTTTCCGCTGATGATCTCGAGCTGGCGCAAAGAATGGAAACAGGGAGACTTTCCGTTCTACTGGGTGCAACTGGCAGATTTCAAAGCCGAACAAGCCGAACCCGGCGAGAGCGATTGGGCGGAACTGCGCGAAGCCCAGACGATGACGATGGACAAGCTGCCCAACACTGGCGAGGCCGTGATCATCGACATCGGCGAAGGCAAGGACATTCACCCGCGAAATAAAGTCGACGTCGGCCGCCGGCTGGCGCGCTGGGCCCTGGCCAAGCAATACGGCAAGGACATCCCGTTCCACAGCCCGCAGTACAAGTCGATGGATAAGCAGGGCAGCAAGATCGTCTTGACCTTCGAGCACGTCGGTCCAGGCTGGAGGCCCTTCGACGTTGCCCAGCCGGTCGGCTTTGCAATTGCCGGCGCGGATAAGCATTTCGTTTGGGCGGATGCCAAGATCGTCGAGGGCAACAAGATCGAAGTTACCAGCTCGAAGGTCGCTCAGCCCGAGGCCGTGCGCTACGCCTGGGCTGATAACCCGGTTTGCAACATGTACAGCGCCAACGGATTGCCGTTGACCCCCTTCCGGACCGATGACTGGCCGGGCAAAACCGTCGACGCTAAGTAAGCTCGCTGCGCGGCAAGCGACCGATCGCTCGGCTGGATGTTTCTGCAGCTGTAAAAAACTGGTCCCGGCCGAACGAATGTTGAGTCCGTTCGTCCGG
>JBQCJB010000280.1:0-9076 GCA_051953155.1 Aureliella sp.
AAGCGGCGACGGCGAAAGCGCCCGCAGCCTTTGGGACCAGGCGTTGATGCTCGATCCGCGCTCGGCGGAAGCCTATCTCGATTACGGCCACTACGAACTAAACAAGGGAGAATTCGCCAAAGCCGCCGACTACTTCCGCGCGGCTTTGCGAAATGCACCTGCAACCTTCGAAGCGCATCGGCTGTTGGGCCAAGCTCTCCTAGCGCAAGGTGATGCCGGCGGTGCCGCCGCGGAATTCGACCGCTTCTTGACCCGGGCTCCGCAGGCGCCGACCGAAGAACGAGCCGGCGCTTGGGCTAAGCTGGGCAACGCCTACCAACGCCTGGGCAAATTCGAAGAGGCCGCCCGCAGTTACTCGATGGCCTTCGAGCTGGAGCCCACTTCCAGCGAAGCGGCCAACGGGCTGCTGGTCGCCTATCGGAAGCTCGGCCAACCCGAGAAGTCCGCGCAATATGCCGAAGTCCTCGAACGTTTATCGGCGCCGGAACCTACAGTCACCGACAATCGTGAGGATCGCGACGTCGACCTTCACAAGGCACAGGGCGTTCTCGACTACACCTGCCAAACCTCCACGACGCTGCTGGCCAAACACGGTGACATGGAGACCGCAGTCCGGCTGCTGGAAGAAGCCCTGGCCGCGGCGCCACGACTCGACTCGCTGCGCAGCCAGCTCGTCACCTTGCACGTTCGCCGCGGTAGCGATGACGACGCCATCCGAGTACTGACGCAAGGTTGCGAGGCCGAACCAGAAAACCTTCAGGCTTGGCTCGGATTGGCCAAGTTCTGCATGCAACGGCGGCGCATGGGAGCAGCCGAGTCGGCTCTGCAGAAGGTGATCGAACTCGAACCCGAAGCGGCCGACGGTTATGCTTTACTGGCTCAGGTGCAAATGACCGACAACAGCACCGTCCACACCGCCGTCGCCACGGCTCGCCAGGCAGTCGCGCGTTTGCAAAGCGGAGGCAATTACTACATCCTCGCAACTGCTCTGTACCATGCCGGCGATCGCGCGGGTTCGCGAGAAGCGCTCCTCAAGGCGCTCGAACTCGAGCCCGCCAACGCAGAGTACCGATCCGCCTTGAGCCGACTTTGACGCCAGCCTGACAGCAACTTTTACCAACCTTGAGGGCTGCCGCCATGATGCTAAGCCGACTGCGTTGTGCAACACCTGAAAAAGCCGGTCGGACGCGAATGCTTTGGCTGAGCGCGCTGCTGGCCAGCGCCTGCTCGTGCAACCGGCCCGAATCCGAGCGAGGTCCGAAAGCCGACGTCGCTCGGCCGACCGGTGCAACAGCCCCTGACGTGGCCGAAGCTCTGAGCTCACCGAGTAGAAAACGTGAGCCGAAGGCAGACCACGGCATCGTTTTAACCGACATCACAAACCAATCGGGAATCGATTTCCGTCACAGCTACGACGGCCACGGCGAACTCTATATCGTCGAAGCGGTCGCCGGTGGGCTGGCGACGCTCGACTACGATGGCGACGGGCGGATCGACATCTGCTTTCCCAACGGAGCATCGATTCCGCTGGAGGCCGGACAGCCGACGTCCGACGCGCTGTACCGCAACCTCGGCCAGATGCGGTTCCAGGATGTGACGCTTGCCAGCCACTCGGGAGATTTGCGCTTCAGCATGGGCGCCGCGGTTGGCGACTTCGACAACGACGGTTTCCCTGATCTGTTCGTCAATAACTTTGGTCCGAACCACTTGTATCACAATAACGGCGACGGCACGTTCTCCGATGTAACCGACACCGCGGGCATTCGCGGTGGCGAACGGGTCGGGGCAGGGGCCTGCTTCCTGGATGCTGATCGCGACGGCGCGTTGGATTTGTACGTCGGTAACTATGTCAAAGACCCCGTCGAGAAAAATATCAAGCGGACGACCGAGGGCTATCCGACCTATCCCGGTCCTTTGGACTTCCAGGGCGAGAACGATTTCTATTTTCACAACGAAGGCGACGGCCGGTTCAGCGACCAGACCGATCGAGCCGGCTTGGCAGACATCGCCACCACCACGATGGGAGTGATCGCAGCTGACTACGATGACGACGGCGACGACGACATCTTTGTTGCGAACGACGTCGACCGAAACTTGCTGCTGGACAACGACGGCACCGGTCGCTTTGAAGAAGTCGGCATCGAGCGCGGCGTTGCCTTTTCCTATGAGGGCAAGCGCAACGGCAACATGGGAGTCGCGTGCGCGGACTTCGACGGAGACGGCGGGCTGGATTTCTTCACCACCAACTTCAGCAACGAACTGCCCGTCCTGTACCGCAATGATGGCTCGGGCTTTTTTAGCGATGCCACGATTGAAACCAATGCCGGAGCCGGTTTGCTGCCGCATGCCAATTGGGGCGTGTCGTTCTTCGACGTCGAAAACGACGGCGACAGCGATCTGATCGTCGCCAATGGCCACACCGATCCCAACATCGGTCACTTGGCTTATACGACGCGTTGGAAGGTCGCCAACAGTTTGTTGAGGAATGTCGGCGGCGGTCGATTCGAAGACATTTCCCGCAGTTGCGGCAGCGGACTCGAGCCCGTCGAAAGCAGCCGCGGCCTGGCGGTCGAGGATTTCGACAACGACGGTGACGGCGACGTGATTGTTCTCAACGCGCTAGCCCCGGTAACGTTGATGCGCAACGACACCCGTCCAGGCCACAATTGGTTGCAGTTGGAACTCAGGGGCCGGACCAGTCCGCGCGATGGGACGGGGACGAAAGTCACCGTCATTACCGCCGACGGCCACCGGATCGTCGACGAAGTCCACAGCGGCAGCGGCTACCAAAGCAGCTACGGACAACGACTTTCCTTCGGTTTGGGCAACTCGACAAGCGTCTCCAAGCTCATCATCCGCTGGTCGGACGGATCGACCCAGCAGCACGAGAACTTGCCCGCCAACCAGCTTTTGACGCTCGTCCAAACGTCTGCGACGGGTCGCGATCGTTAATCTCGAGAGGTTGCTCGCTTCGTGGTGAATCGCAGCGTCATGGGTAACGCTTGCCCCTCACCCCCCGGCCCCCTCTTCCCGAAGCGGGGCGAGGGGGAGACTGTGATGCGAGGCGCTGGGATGAGAGGCTAAAATCATTTGCGGCTTTCGGCGCTTTTCGTGGCGGGAAGGAGGTAAGTGGTGGTTGCGATTCCGGACAAATTTGTCGAGCGTGTCAGCGCGGACGAAACGCTGGCCGACATCGCAGCTCGTGCGCTCCGAGGGCGGCTGGAGTCAGTCGCAACCTTGTTGCCGAGTGCCGCCGCGAGCCACGTCAAGGACACCGAAGCCGTTCATCAGCTGCGCGTCTGGACACGGCGGTCGGCAGCTGCGCTGGAACTGTTTGATGACCAGCTTCCGCGCCGTCAGTCGGCTTGGATGAAAAAACAACTCAAGCGCATTCGGCGGGCTGCCAACCCGGCGCGAGACTGCGACGTGCTCATCGCGCGCCTGCGAAAGGGACGCGTCAGCGGGCGTCGCCGCCGGTGGCTTGGCGAGCTCCGTGAGGAGCGACATCGAGCACAGGATAAGATAATCGCAGTTCACCAGCGTCTCGATCGCAAAGGCAAGCTACAACGCCGGATTCGGACGTTGCTCAAGCAGTTGCGAAGTGATCCGACCGACCAAGGCATGATCCCAGCGGATTGCTTCTGCCAGTGGGCTCACGCAGCCCTGCGACTTTCGGTGGAAAGGTTCTTCGACTCGGTACCTTCGAATCAGGCCGATCAACAGGCGCTGCATCAATTCCGCATTCGCGGCAAAGAGCTACGGTATGCCATCGAGCTGCTCGCCGGGGCGTTTCCTGCGGAACTTCGCACACAGGTCTATCCGGAAGTCGCGACGATTCAAGATCGACTTGGCGAGCTGAACGATCTGGCGGTCGCCCAACAACTGCTGCGCGAGAAGGCGCATCACAAGGGCAAGCGCAAGGCCCAGCGCTGGCGGCGGCTGCTGGCCGAAGAGCAAGCCAAGGCGGAGCGGGCTTACCGCGCGTTCTGGAACTGGTTCACTCCCGAGACCATCGCCGGCCTGCGTGCTCGCATGGATTCGATCCTCGTTTGAAAACACTTCTCTTGGATGAGAAACTCGGTCCACGAAAAAACCTCGCGATTTTGGCGCGAGGCTTTTCCCTAATTTGCCTTTGGCTCGCCGATCCGACTACTGGAAATGTAGCCGACCGGCGAGACGAGGTCTGACTTCAGGTGAAGATCAGGCAGCGGTCGACCGGCGTCGCAGCCGGCGGCGGGCACCGGCCGCACCGACCAACCCCAGCCCGATCAAACCGAGCGTAGCCGGTTCTGGGACAGCCGCGACCTGGAACTGACCGCCACTGGCCAGCAAGTTGAGCGTGCTAGCCGAGCCTACCAGATTGTTGACGTCGCCACCGAACGAAGTAGCGTTCGGCGAGAACACAAAGCTGTACGGTCCCGCCGCCGTCGGGCTGATGTTAAAGCTGACGTCGAACAGCCGCAGTGGTGAACCGACCGGATGCGTCTGCATTTCGACTGCAGGCGTATTGCCCGATGTGTCGACCTGCAGATCGTAATTGTCGAAGTCGGCATCGCTTGCCAGAAACGATGCGCTGGCGGACAGCTCAGGCGCAAAATTACTGACGGTCAAGCCCGAAAAGTTAGCTGGCGTGCCGCCGAAGCCTTTACCGGCTGCACCGAGATCGAAAGCCAGCGTGTACCCGGAAAGGGTTCGGCTGACAGAGGTATCGTCCAGGTAAGCGTACACCGAAAAAGTGGCCGGGCCGCCGGCGTTGAACGTCGGCACACTTCCATCGCCTACGCGGACGATGAAGTCCGCATGGGCGCTTCCCGACCACGGCAGCAACATGGCCGCCGCGATCGCCAACACAAGTCGTGTCATCATTTGTTTATCCCTAACAAGAATCGGCACAATGAAATAAGAGACGCTTCAAACTCGCTTTTCGGCTTACGGCCGCAAACGCGAACCTTCCCGGTCGACAATGATTTGTTTGTCCGTTCCGTTCTGACGGGCGTCCCCGTTGAAATCGCGGAAGACCGAGTACGAACCGCTACCCAGGTTCCGGGCGATGGCCGGGAACGCGCTGGTATCGGTGCCGTCAACGACCTCGTCCGTGTTCATGTTGCCTGGCAACACGTTGAACTCGAAGGTGAAATTGCCACCGGCCGTTCCGTTACCCGACTCTGGATTGCTCGAACCGGTCGCCCACTCACCGTCGAGGTGATCGCCCGTGGCGTTGGTCACGTCGCTCGAGAAGACGGTCAGCGTCATGGCTGCCGGTTCGATCGACTGGTTCAACGTCAGGATGACAAAGTTGCCCGAGGTGGTTACCGACTGGATCGACGGCAGCGGCGAGGGGCTCAGGTCTTGTCGCACGCCCGCTACACCGTTGAGAGCAAAGTCGGCCAGATCGATGCTCGAGCTGACGTCCTCGCTGAATTCAACGATGATCTGGTTGAGGTTGAACCAAGGCAGCGTCGCGGTCTGATCCCCACCCTTCGGAATCTGGTATCCCAGTCCCGCGGTGTTGACGTCGCCCGTATCGATGAAGTTACGGAAGTTGCTCGCCCAGGCACTCGAGCCCACGCGCACCGACTTGATCGTCGGGCCAGCTTCGGCCACGTCGCTCAAGTTGACGGTCACGTCGGCAGAGCCGCTGAGCGATCCGTCGGACGCGGTCGCGGTGAACGTGTAGCTGGGCTTGATCTCGAAGTTCAGCTGGCCGGCGGTCACGCCGCTGGCAACTGTGATCTGACCGTTGCTATCGATCTCGAACAGCGACGCATCGGCTCCGCTGAGCGAGTAAGTGAAGGAGCTCGAGTCGACGTCGCTAACCGCAATCGAACCCACGACTGTGCCTCCGAGCGAATTCTCGGCGACCGTGAAGGTCGCCGGAGTCACCGTCGGCGCGTCGTTGACGTTCGCAACGTTGAGCGTCACCGTGGCCACGGCCACGCCACCGTAGCTGTCCAGCAGTCGATACTTGAAGGAATCGCTACCGGTGTAGTTCTGGTTCGGCGTGTAAGTGAAGTTACCGTCGGCCAGCAAGACGACACTACCGTGGGCAGGAGTCGTCAGCAACACGGTCGTCAGCAGGTCGTTATCTGGATCGCTGTCGGCCCCGTTGCCGTTATTTGCCAGTACGTTGCCGCTGACGGCCTGGTCTTCCGTGGCCGGGATCGTGTCGTTCTGGGCGATCGGCTGCGAGTTTCCGCCCGCGATCGTAATCGTCACCGTGGCGGTGTCGGTCTGCGAACCGGCAGTCAGCGTGTACTCGAAGGTCTGAGTGCCTGTAAAGCCGCTGTTGGGCGAGAAAGCGAAACTGTTGTTGGCCGTCAGCGTCAGCGTGCCATTGGTCAGCACGATCACTTGGGGAATCGTCACGGCAGCGCCGTTGATGGCTGTTACCGAGAGCGCGTCTCCTTCGGGATCGCTGTCGTTGGCCAGGACGTTGAACACGACCTGAGCGTTGCGAATTCCATTGACCGCATCGTCATTGGCCACCGGCGGATCATCGGTCGCCGTCACTTCCACGCTCACCGTCGCCGTGTCAGTTCCGCCGTCGCCATCGCTGATGGTGTAGGTGAACGAATCGGTGCCGACGTAGTTGGCCGCAGGCGTATAAGTCACCGTCGTGCCGTTGGTCGTTACCGTACCGTGAGTTCCGTTGGTGACGCTGCTGACGCTGAGCGTATCGTTCGATCCGGCTGGATCGCTGTCGTTGCCCAGAACGCTGATCGTCACCGGCGAATCTTCCGGCGTGCTGACCGGGCCATCGTCCGTGGCGACCGGCGGCAGATTGTTCACTACTACGATCGTCGATGCCGAAGCCAAACCGCCATCGTCATCGGCCAGGCTGAGCGTGACTGTGTAGTTGTCGGAGGAGGTTCCCGGCACGGCATCGTCGGCGTAGGTGTGCGAGATGCCGAGCAGCGACAGGTCGAATGGGCCGTTGCCACCGAGCGTCCGCTGGGCGCGAACCAGGTTGTGCGTGGTAATCGTGCCATCGCCCCAGTTCACATTCAGGACAAAGGTATCTCCCAAGCCCGGATCATTGATCGTGCCTTGGAGCGAAACGCTGCCGCCCTCGTTGACGCTGCCTGGTGTCGTGGAAACTCCAGCGAAGCTCGGAGCCACGTTGCTGACGAAGATTTGCGTCGGCGTGACCGGCACCGAAGCGCCGCTCACGATCTGGACCGTGACGTGATAGACGTCAATCGACGAACCGGTCGGATTGTCGTCCTCGTAGACGTGATTGAAGCTGAACGTTCCCGCCGAAATCATCGCCGGCGTGACCGTCTCGGTCGTCGTGCTGCCGTCGCCCCAGTTCACCAGCAAGTCGAAGCTGGAACCCGATCCGGCCGACTCGATCGTGCCGGTCAGGGTCGCAGTGCCTCCTTCGAGTACCGATCCCGGGCTGAGCTGAATGCCGGTGATCGAGGGCTCGATCAGGACCAGACCTACGCTCGAATCGTCCGCATCGTCGTAAACGACATCTGCGATCGTCGCCAGCGAAGACCAGGTGTTGCCGACTGCCGGCGTGTCATTCGGCACGCCCTGCGGACCAGCCGCGTCGTTCGGAGCATTGTCCTTCAAGACAACGATCGCGCCCTCACTGGTGCTGGCCGGAGTCGAGTAAGCGCTGAAGTCGTTGCCACCCGTGCTGGTACCCAACCCGGCGGCAAACTCGACAGCGCCGCTGCCCTGGCCGATGTCGGCCTGGCCACCGTTTTCCACCAGCACGCCGATCAAATCGGTCCCAAAGACGTTGCCCTGAATTCGGGCAATGCCGCCGTCGACATCGACACCGGCGTTGATGCCCGAGCCGAAGTTGTTACCGATAATCGAGGCCACAGCGCCGCTTTGAACAATCACCGCTGCATCACCCAGGCCAGCTTGGTCAACACCGAACGGGCTGGAGATGTTGGTGAAACTGTTGGCAGTGATATTCGCGCGTCCACCTTCGACGACGATACCGCGATGGAAATCATCGAACACGTTGTTGTTGACCGTCACCGGACTGCCCGCGTCGCGAATCAGCAAGGACTGCGACGGGAACTGGGCTGGCGAGGTGATCAAAATCTCGGGCGCGAAGGTGTTCTTCTGGAGCGTCACCGGAGCCGCCGGCGAGGAAATGTCCACTCCTGCCGCAGTGAAGCGGTTGTTGCGAATGCTGGTCGCGCCGCCGGCGAACTGGACGAGCAAGTCTTGAGCAAAGCCGGCCGAGCTGTTGCCCTGCGAGACGCTGGCTCCACCGACCGAACCTTGAACGCTGCCCAGGTAGATACCGCGAGTGAACGCCGAGATGCCCGTCGGATCCAAGGGCTCGGCGTTGGCGACCACGCGGTTACCTTGAATCGTAACGGTATAAGGCGTAGCGGAGCCCATTCCGATAACCGCGATACCCATCGAGGTTGCTGGCAAAGTCGACACCGGATCCAGGTCAAAATCGCCAACATTGACCCCAACGGACGAGACAATGTTGTTCAGAACGCGGAGATTGTTGAAACTGCCGCCGGTCAGATTGCCGATATCGCTGATTGCTCCGTGCGAAGCTGCAATACCGCCCGAGGCGTCGTCGCGGTTGACTCGGATCGTAAAGCCATCGACGCGGACGTTGTCTGCATTGACTGCGACAACCACGCTACCGAAGTTATTGTCATCGGCAGGCTGGATCACCGCTTCTGCCGAGCGGAAGCCCGTTTGAGCACTGACGCCTACATTAGGTCCGAGCAAGCTAACCGCACGGTCGATGCTGACATCTTCGGTATAGGTGCCTGCTTCGACGTTCACCGTTCCACCGGCATCGACCACGTCGACAGCCCGCTGGATCGAACCGTTGCCCAGCAGTCCCGCGTCGGCTTCCGACGTGACGAACGCTTTGCCGTTCTGGACTTCAGCAAAGCCCTTGTAGAACGTGTTGTGGTCCGGATTGAACTTGTCGACGTAGTGCAGGATCCGGTCCTCGACCGCGAACGCTTGAGGCAGCGTCAAAGCTGAGGCCGCTACCGGCACGCCGCCAACGGTCCAGGTCGTCCCCGTCGCGTCGGCTCGCAGGAAGGTGAAGTTATTGTCCGGAGCGAACTCGATCTCG
>JBQCJB010000281.1:0-2940 GCA_051953155.1 Aureliella sp.
TCGCGTGCTGCAGGCGGTCGATGCGGCGACGCAATTCGTATCGTCAATTACGCAGATCGTCGGCGACCCCGAGCGAGTTCAGTGGGTCAGCGACCTGGAACCTGCCCAGTACCGCTTGCTGCACGAAGATCGCGAGCTGACTTGGCCGCTTGGACGCGATCGAGATCTTTTCGGCAAGCCTATCTTTGTCGAGGGGGAATTCGTTGCCCGAGGATTGGTGATGCACGCGCCGTCTCAAGCGGCATATCGTTGGAACGGCGGCAAGGCGCGTTTGTTGGCAGAGTTGACCGTCCTGGGACGGCGCGATGATTTGTCGACCGAGGTCGGCTCGGTGCAGTGCAAAGTCTTGGTCGCGCGCGGAGGGAAGCTGGTCGAGGTTTTTCAATCTCCGGTGCTGCGTCCGAGTAGTGCACCGGTGGCGGTTGAGGTCGACATCAGCGATGCACAATTGATTGCGCTGCTGGTCGAGGAGGCGGACCAAGGTCCCGTCGGCGATCACGCCTTGTGGCGCGAAGTGCGCATCGTTGCGCCTGAACCGCCGGAATAGAACTTGCGAACCAGGGTGGCAGGCGATGCAACTGCGCGTGGTCAAGTTGGGTGGAAGTCTGCTGTGCAGCTCGCGACTGCGTGAGCGGCTGGAAAGTTGGCTGGCCGCCCAACCAAACGCAGCCTCGCTGGTGGTCGTCGGTGGCGGCGCGATCGTCGATTCGGTGCGCGATCTGGCTAGCCTGCACGCTTACGATGAAGAGTTTTTGCACTGGCTGTGCATCGACTTGCTCGACGTGACCTTTCGGTTATTCGCCGCCCAAGTGCCCCAGTGGACCAAAGTCGAGCAGAGCGGAGACTTGAACGCACTGGTCGAGCGGCTCGAAGGTCGTGCGGATCGACCGACGCCCGTGCTGGTCCGTGTCGCCGCGTTCTACGATGCGGGTATCGAAGCGACATTGCCCCGACGCTTGCCGCTTTCCTGGGATACGACTAGCGATTCGCTGGCGGCGCTGCTGGCTCACCGAATCGGCGCGGAAGAGTTAGTGCTCTTGAAGTCGTGCACAATCGAACAACCGGACTTCGCGGCTGAGCAAGTCTGGGAGCGTCTAGCCGACTCAGGCGTCGTGGATCGCGCATTTCCAGCAGTTGCAGCTGGACTGCGTTCGGTGCGGTGCGCTCAGCTGCCGTAGGCGTTTGGCAGCGGGCTGTGCCACCTTAACGCCGAGATGCCTAGCGAAAGGCGCCGCCGCTGCGTTGCATGGCGACGTCGTTGCCCGCTGCTTCCTGGATGTAGAATTCCGCCCAGACTGGCTGGTGATCCGAAATCCGCTTCGCATCCGCCTGCGAGAGCGAGTACAGAGCCTGCAAGTCGAGAACGCCGCTGCGTCCGGTGAACTCGCGCGTCATGACGCGGTTGACCAGAATGTTGTCGTTGGTCTTGGAACGCGTGTAGTTGGTCGGGATACCGACGATCGTGGGCACGACGTTCGGTACTTGCCCCAGATTTTGGAATCGCGTCGGATCGGCGTTTAAGTCGCCGAGCAAAATGACATCATCCTCTGGAAAGTCACCGGCTGCCGGCCGCAAAAAGAAATCGGACACGATCAAGTAGACGTTCGCCAGCGTGTTCAGTTCGGTGGCGATCTCATCAGGATCGGTGTGTATGTTGATCAGCGCAAAGGAAAAGGGATTGCGGACGTTGCCCACAGTCGCGAAACGCCCGATGAACGGTTCGCGATGCAGCAGGTCTTCTTCGTCGCGCATCACAAAGCAAGCTTCCTGGCGCGAGACGACGCGGGTGGTATCGAAGACGAAGGCGTATTGCTCCAGGTATCGTGACGTGCGGCCGATCGGAGGGCTGATGGTGTAGCTATAACGCGAGCCGTTGGCGTTGATGGCCTGGACGAGTGCCGGCAGCGTATTGGTGTCGCTGCTGGTGATCTCTTGGAGCGCGATCACGTCGAAACGCCGAATGATGTCAGCGTAAAACTCCATCAAGTTGCGATCGGCAAGTTTGGTTGGTCCCAAACGCTGCATATTGAACGAGCCGATGATCAGCGTGTTGAGCGAGCGCAGCGGCATGGCCGACATTGGCGTCGTCGGCAGCGGGGCTCCGTTCGTGGTGGAAACGGGGACGCCGGGCAGGGGCGAACCGGGCAGTTGCGAACCGGGGAACAGTCCGCTGTTCTGCGCGGCTTGCTCGACCGCTTGGCCGATTTGCTGCTCGACCTCCAGTTCCACCTGGTGGGGATCGCAGCCGAGGTAGCCGCCGAGGCTGACCAGGATGGTAATCAACAGTGGATAGAATGGCACTCGACGCATCCCATCGCCTCCTTGCAGCGGCTGGTAGAGTTCGCAGATTTGCGCTAAGGTGCTCAGCTTTTTCCGCTTGGTTTTTCGCGAACGTCCTGCTCGCATAATGGTTTTGTGCCTCAGCCGCCCAGGGAGGCGGTGGCTAGTCGTTTCAATCGAGGCGAGCCTTCGGTAGCGGCTGCTGCCAAGGCCTCGCGGGAAGCGGCGGATAGGTTTTGCAGTTCACCGAGCGCGCGGGCTGCTTCTTCGCGGACCAGCGGCTGGCTCTGGCGATGCAGGGCCGAAACCAACTCCTTTTCAGCAGGTCCCGCAGCAGTGCCCAGGCGGCCCAAGAGCTTGCATGCCCAGCTGGCCACCAATTCGTCCGGGTGCCCTGTGTACGTCGCCAAAACGGCCAGGGCGGAGACCGGTGGTGGGCCGCAGTTCTCGAGAGCTTCACAGGCCCACTGGGCTTGCTCTTCGGATCCAGCCAGCGAAGCAACGACCGACGCCAGTTCGCGGCGCGTCGCTTCGGCGTCATTCGATAGTCGCTGCAGTTGATCGATCGACTGGTGAAGATGGGTAAGAGTTTTGAGTTGGCCGTCTATCCCGGAGAAATCCATTTCTTCCGGCGCTCCTATGTCCTGCGCGACGCCTGGC
>JBQCJB010000282.1:0-4382 GCA_051953155.1 Aureliella sp.
GGGACGTCGACAACGACGGCGACGGCGTCCAGGACAGCGTCTGGGTCGATATCAACATGCCCTTGATGACCTCCTCGGAGGGCAAACTGCTGAAGGTTCTGGCTGCGTTCTATATCAACGATATGGACAGCAAACTGGACATCAATGCCGCGGGCAGTCAGGCGATGGCCGACAAGAGCACCAACTTCCAGTACCTGCCCGCCAATGATCCGCGTTACGCCTACAACATGAATTACCCGGGGCAATCTTTCTGGCCGCAAGGCCTGGGCGAAGGTACCGCGGACATCTCGCTCCAACCCTTGTTCGATAGCGCCGACAACTATCTCGAGTTCATGAAGCGGCGCTACGATGACGGCACCAAGTCCTTCGTTCCGGGAGTGACCGGCGACGATGGCTTTAGCAACTTGCTAGCGCGCAACCGACCGGCCACGCATGCGAACAATTCGTTGCCCGGTTTGCCGAAAGCCATGCACGGCCGCATGGGCATCGCCCTTGACCTTCTCGGCAATCCGATCCTGGTCGATTCCAGCCTGCTGAACCAGACGACCGAGGACCCGTACGAGTTTCGTGCCTTGGGCTCGGCCCACAGTGACACGCCGTTCACGTTTGCCGAGTGGGAGCGGATCGTGCGCTACAACGAGTGGGATCGCTCGATGCTGCCGCGCGGCATCGAGACGACCACGGGCAACTCGCTGAAGATTATGCCCTCGAACACGAACTTTTTCTCGCGAGCGCGGAGCATGTCGCCGCGCAACGTGGCGCTGACGGTCCCGGGTTTCGCAGGCACCTATAAACAAACGCGAACCTCGACCGGCAATCCGCCGAGCGTCGTACAGCGCCGCGTCAACTCCTTCATGGAATTCATCGAGGCTTACGCGCAAAAGCGGTTCAGCCCCGGCGTCTATCCATACTTCAGTTCGACAGCCCTCGAGCAGCTCTTCCCGATCGAGTTCCATCAAAATCGTCCGCTCAACCTCAACCGGCCAACCGGTGACGGCGTGGACAACGACAGCGACGGACTGATCGATGAGCGCGACGAGCTGGCTGGGCACGGCATCGATAACAATCCGTCGGGCATGCCGTCGTCACCGATCGACGAACCGGCCGAGGTCGCGAGCTTTCCTGCGATCCACCAGCGCATCCGCTATGGAAACACCTTCGACAATTATCTGGAAGATTACACCGTCGGCGCGGCTCGCTTCGACAATGCCCACGACCCGTCGAAGCTGTCTGCCGATCAGTACTACTTTTACAACGGCAACCAACCCAAACAACTGCTGGCCAGGCACCTGTACTGCTTGGCACAGTTGATCCTGCCGGACGATTACGAGTTCCCCGGCCAGCCGACGCCAACCGATCCGACCGAGCGCATGAAGATGCGTGCGCGCATGCTGGCTCAATGGGCCGTCAACGTCGTCGACTTCCGCGATGCGGACGCCACGATGACGCGTTTCGCCTATGACTCGACCCCTTTCACGGCCCAAACAGTCGGTGGCCAAACAGTGTTCTGGAATCCAACCTATTGGGACCCCAACGATGCTTCGCCGCCTCAGCCCGTCAAACCGGGTGACGGCGTCGTCTTTGGCGTCGAAGCGCCGGAGCTGTTGATCACCGAATCGCTAGCCACACACGACCTGCGCATTCGCCAGCATCCCAGTCCGCCGCCGATGACCAATCGCTACCAGCAACTGCGGATTCCCGAAGGTTCGCTGTTTCTGGAGTTCTACTGCCCACGAAGCACCGACGCACGTTCAGCAGCCGACAACAGTCTGGCCGGTGTTCCACGTCCACTTTACAACGTCGCCGGCACGCGGATCTCGCTCGACCTTGGGCTCAAGACGCCCAAGCAAATGTTCAACGCCAAGGGCACGACCGTCAATGTCACGCAGTACCCTGTGTGGCGCGTGTTGTTGACCGAGCCGGATTTCACGCGAACTGATACGCCTTACGAAGAGTATCGCCAAAAGGCGCAGCGGTATTCGTATTCCTATCAGGTCGGCGCGCAGGCGGCCGGCATGCCGTGGAAAATCAATACGCCGAATTCCGACCCCAAGATCAATCGCATCCTGTGGTTCACCGGAGACGAACTGATCCCCGATGCGAACAACACTGCCTTTCCAGACCTGACCAATGCCGAGAAGAAGGTTTACTATCGCCGCAGTCCGGACAACGTGTATCTCCAAGGTGGGCAGTATCTGGTCGTAGGCCCACGTCAGACGACCTACTTCGGCAGCAAGATCCAGTCGAGCCCACCGGTCAACAAGCCTAACAATCACCGCATTCAGTTGGCGCACAACTCGGGCAACCGCCCGAACTGGGTCCAACTGTGGAATCAGAGCAATGACCCGGGTCTATGGTTGCAAGCGCCAATGGTGCCGCCACCTGCACCACGCGCATCGGGTGACCCCGATCTGCCGCAGTCTCCCTACGTGCGTCAGTGCGTAACGATGGTCGCCGGCGCCGATGCCCCCACTGGCTGGCCGATCCCGAACCCGTACAACAATAACTTGAACCCATTTGTCGGTATCAGCGTTTCCGAGCCGACGCCCGACAACTACTACACTGCGCCGACGACGGTGCTCAACACCAGCGACAATGCGACGCCTTCGGATACCGACACGGGAGCCAACGGTTTCAACACCCTGCCGCCCGATGCCTACCTCGATCTGGCTGGCGGTTCGAACAATGCGCCGGCCCCCTTCGATTCCGATCCGACCAACGGGTTCCTGGCCAGCGCCAAGTGGCCAACTGTTTCGCAGAATCAGGATCTACGGCCTGAGGTAGCCAGCAAGGACGATTGGAGCACGGCGATCCTGCAGCGGCTGGCCGATCCGACGGTGCCGTGGCACGCGCAGCTCAATCCATATATCACAGTCGATATGTTGACCATCGACCTAACGGTGTTCTCGGGCGAGATGACGATTCCGCCCGACCGCACGCCTTTCAAATTCGCAACGCGTCAGAAGAGCGGCGCCACAGTCCGCGCTTCTCAAGATGCCGACCAGATCAACACTGGGGACGTCGGCAAGACGTTCTACTCCTACCACAGCGAGCCGCTGGCCGATGCTCAGGCGAACACGGCCGTCGGTAAGAACGTGGCCTATTTCGATTACGAGTTGCCGCTGGAGGTCACGGCGCCGACGCCCAATTCGACCGCCCCCATCTATCCGCCAGCCAAGCCGCGCAATGCAACGATCTTTGCCACGCTGGGCTACCTCAATTCGCGGTACTATCTGCGGGGCTACTCCGCCGGAGCAACGAACAACTACGTCGACACCAACTCGAATCCGACGCTGCGGCGGTTCCAGGGCGCACCTATGAATCCGGTGGGACTGTACCATCCCAACCGTGACTTTGTCAGTGCTTTGGAACTGACCAGTGTACCGATGAGCGCGCCGGGAACGCTCATGCAGGAGTTCACGAGCGATCTTCCTACCGACAGCAAGACGCCGACCTACGGCCACACGCTCGACTTCGAAGAGAATGGCGACGCCTCGAACAGCGCCTGGCTAAATCGCAAAAAAGCGGCTGGGTTGTTGTTGCAACTGCTGAATGTGGAAAGTCCGTGGGGCGACGCCTGGAAGATCGAAAATCCGCTCACCACGGTGGTCACCCAGTCGACGGACGTTTTGCAGAACGCTTTGTTGGCCCCCTACCGCGCGCCGTACAACTTGATTCCGACCTTCCGCGAGCCCGGTCGCGTCAACCTCAATACGGTGACCGAACCGTTAGTCCTGCGTGGGCTGATGTACAACGCGATCACGCCTGGAGGTGGGCAAACGCGCGACAACGCGCCGGTGCCGTTCGCCAGCCAGTTGGAATTGCTGCGACAAGGATACGCGTCAGTCGGCTCGCCGACGCTGCCAAATGCCAATCCGCGCTTAAACGCTGCAATACCGACCGAGTTCCTGGGCGTGTTCGGCACGGGGCTCTCGATCGACAAGATTCCCAACGCCGCCAGCGCGCCGCTGCGGACGAACAGCACGGCGCAAGGGACACTTTTGGCGCACGACATCGATCTGGTGTCGCAGACGCGCGGTGGCCGGCTGTTTGCCGCCGCCTCGGGTACGCCCAACAATACTTTCATGCAGTACTATCCGGCGTCGCGGTTGGCCAATCTGACGACCACGCGCTCCAACGTGTTTGCGGTGCGAGTCGTCTTGGGCTACTTCGAATACGACTCAGTCAATGGCATCGGCGTTGAATACGGTTCCGAGCAAGGCCGAGCCCGTCGCAATCGCGGATTCTATTTGCTCGACCGTTCGATTCCGGTGGGCTATCAGGTCGGCAAGGATTACAACTCCGACAATTGCATCCTCGTTCGCCGCATCATCGAGTAAGCCCGCCAGGTTTCCAGCCTCTGTGACCCAGGCGAGCCCGCC
>JBQCJB010000283.1:0-3097 GCA_051953155.1 Aureliella sp.
CCAAGCCGACATGGAAGAGGCGGGCGAAGCAACGGTCGAGGACGAGAACAAGGCCGTCGAATTCAACCTCGGAGACCACAGCGCCAATTTCACGCCACCGGGAGCCGATCGCAGCTACCGCGTCGAATTTCGCCTCTTCGGTACGGTCAAGGCCAAGGATGTGCCGCGTCTGGAAACGCTCTACAACGAACGCGCCGGCCGCTTTCGGCATCGCATGATGCTCGAAATCCGCAACGCGACGATGGACGAGCTGAACGAGAATCAATTGGGGTTGATCCAGCGGCGGATTCTTGCGACAAGTAACGAAATTCTGGAAGAGCCGTTGCTGTTAGGCGTCGGTTTCCAGGATTACCAGGTAAAAGAAGAATATCCTCCGGTACCCCCGCCGCTTGCCGCCTCCCGGAGGTGGCGATGCCCTTTGGACTGCAGGCACGCGACAGGAAGCGCGAGGATGAACGACCCAGGCTCGGAAGCCGCCGCACAGGCGAAAACGAACGCTCCCCCGGCCGATGCCCGCCCAGGCGCAGCCGGTCGCGCGGAAGATAATGCGGCACGGCTGCTCGAAGAGGCCGAAGCGGCCCTGCATGGGCTCAACCAAGGACCCGCGCCGCGACCGTTCCAGCTGGAAGACCTCGTCGGCAGCGGCGGGCCTCCCGAGAAGTGCTCTCTCGAATTGCTCAGCGACGTCGATCTGGATTTGAAGATCGAACTCGGCCGCACCCACATGCAACTCGAAGAAGTTCTCAAGCTGCGGCGCGGATCTGTCGTGACGCTCGACAAACTGGCCGGCGACCCGGTCGACATCTTCGTCAACGGACGGATGGTCGCTCGCGGCGAAGTGCTGGTGCTGAACGACAACTTCTGCGTCCGCGTAGCCCAGTTGCTCGGATCCGACTTGCTGCCGGAAAAGGAATAGCGGTAGGACGCAACCTGCCACAAGCTGAATTGTTGACGGTCGACCGCAGACGCCCAGTCTCTTCCCGCGAGCTGAGCGACCGAGCGGACGCACCGATTGTATTTTCATCGAGCCCGTCAAGACTCGATAGCCAGCGTGAACGACAAGGAAGTCGCTCATGGGAAAACGAACTCTGCCTCTATGCGCCTTGGGCGGCATGCTGCTGGCGGCCGCCGCCGCTGAGCCCACCCGCGCTCAAAACCCTCCCCTGATCCACAACGACCAACTCTGGACGCGAACGCCCGACAGCGCTGCCGTCATCCCGGCCCAGTTCACCAGCACCGAACCGGCGGACCCGCGGGCCGCCGCTCTCCTCGGCGCCGAGACGAACTCGAGACCTGGACAGACCTTGGAGGCCAGCCCGAGCGCGCGTGCCAATACGAGCGCTAGCTCGGCCAATGCGAAGGAACCGCGGCAACTGCAGCCGCGCAGCAGCCAAGCGACGGCACCTGAAAAACGCTCCTCCGGTACGGTGCAAATGTTCGTCTCGGTTGGCTCGAGCCTGCTGATCGTCGTCGGCCTGTTGCTCGGTGCAGCCTGGTGCTATCGCAAAGCCTCACCCACCTCCACCGGCAGCCTTCCCAAGCAAGTCGTCCAAGTCCTCGGCCGCGCGCCGCTGGCGCCCCGGCAACAACTGATCCTCGTCCGCTTCGCCGGCAAGCTGGTCTTGGTCAGCAACCTGCAAGGCGAAGTGCGGACGATCAGCGAAATTGACGACCCGCTGGAAGTCGATCGCGTCGCGGGGCTGTGCGAAAGCTCGCAGGCCGGCAGCATTTCGGATTCTTTCCGCACGGTGCTGCACAACATCGGGAGGACCGGATGATGGCATCCCCACGGGCGCATTCATGGCGGCGAGCCGTCTGGCTGCTCGGTGCGAGCTTGGCCTGTTGGCTGTGCCAACCGTCGAGCCTGGCCAGCGCGCAAGCAGCTCCGGAGCTCGAGCAGGGCCTTCGCAACATCATCAGCGGCGGCAGCGTTCAAGACGGACAAATGACGGCCGCCGAAGACAACACGCAGCGGCAGCTCGACAGCACGCAGAGTTTTTTATTGAGCGGTCCTGAGAAATGGACCAGCCGCGAAGGGCTTTCCAGCAGTTTACAAATCGTCCTGCTGCTGACGGTCATCAGCCTGGCGCCTTCGATCCTGCTGATGACGACTTGTTACGTACGGATCATCGTCGTGCTCGGACTGCTGCGGCAAGCCTTGGGCACGGGCCAGTTGCCTCCCAGTCAGGTCGTGACGTCGATCGCGCTGTTCATGACGATGTTCATCATGGCGCCGGTATGGAACCAGGTATATACGGACGCGATCGCACCCTACACGGCCGCCGGATCGCAGATGGGCATCGATCAGGCGTGGACCGCCGGCATCGCCCCGGTGCGCGAGTTCATGAGTCGCCAGATCGACATTTCGGGCAATGCCGACGACATCTATCTGTTCTTCCAATACTACGCGCCCGACGCGCCCCCGCCGAAGTATTTCGACGACGTGCCGCTACGAGTGCTGTTGCCTGCCTACATGCTCAGCGAACTGAAAACGTCGTTCTTGATGGGCTTTCAAATCTTTCTTCCCTTCTTGCTGATCGACCTGGTCGTCGCGGCGATCACGATCTCGATGGGCATGATGATGTTGCCACCAGCGATGATTTCGCTGCCGTTCAAGCTGCTGTTGTTCGTGCTGATCGACGGTTGGCATCTGGTCGTGGAAATGCTGTTGGCTAGTTTCGGAACCATTTAGGTTTAGGCGAAAGCGATGAATCCCCAAGAAGCGGTCGAACTGGTGCGGCATGCGGTGATGACGGCGACGATCATCGGCGCGCCGCTGCTGCTGGTCGGCATGGCCGTCGGTCTGGTCGTCAGTCTGATCCAGGCTCTGACGCAGATTCAGGACCAGACGCTCAACGCGGTCCCGAAGATCATTGCCATGGTGGTGGCTCTGATCTTTTGCCTGCCATGGATTGCCGATCGGATGATCGAGTATTCCAAAGGGGTCTTCGAAAACATTCCGGCCGTGGGGCGCCGCCGGCGCGCGGCCCCCGCAGCCGCCGCGGCGGCAGGTAGGATGAGAAGGAACCCATCAACGGCGACGCGCGGTACAAAAATCGGGTGGGGCCCCGGGGGGTGTTGGTTGGGGGGGTGGGCC
>JBQCJB010000284.1:0-3163 GCA_051953155.1 Aureliella sp.
ACTGCGTTCCACCTCCCGGCTTGCTCGCCGGCGAAGATCGACCACGAAGTGGAGTTAGGAGTCGTCATCGGCCGGACGGTCCGCAGCGTCGCAGCCAACCAGGCCCTCGCGGCAGTCTTGGGCTACACCGTCATCAACGACATTTCCGATCGCGGCTTTCGCCCCAACCCGGATCGGCAGCCGCGGCCTCGCGACAGCTTTTTCGATTGGCTGCACGGCAAGTGGCATGATGGTTCGTGCCCGTGCGGCCCCTGCCTACTGACGGCTGATGTGGTGCCAGATCCGCAGCAATTGCCCCTCAGCTTGACGGTCGATGGTCAAGTACATCAAAGTGGCTCGACGTCGCAGATGATCATGAGCGTCGCCGAGTTAATCGCCTTTATCAGTTCCTTTGTGACGCTCGAGCCGGGCGACATCATCGCCACGGGCACTCCGAGCGGCGTCGGCAACGCCAGCGGCCGCTATCTCCAGGCCGGTCAAACGATGGTGGCAACGATCGACCCGATCGGCAGCCTGGTCACGCCGGTGCGCTCGGCCTGATGCGCAATCGAGCGACACTCGCAGAGCAAGGCCGCAGGCGCTGGCCTTAGCCGTGCTGGCCGGAGAATTTTTTCTAGCGGCGTGACTCTTCTTCGACGATGCGCGCCAGTCGCTCTTGGAGGCGGCGCTGCGAATCCTCTTCGGCGACGCTGCGGACCGGCGGGCTGCGCAGGTCGCGGGCGGCAGTTGCCGCTGCGGTCTTGGTGACCAGTTTGCAGATGTTGCGATCGTTCAAGTAGATGCGGTTGCGACCGCTGAGCTTGGCCGCGTAGAGCGCCTCGTCGCTGCGCCGGACCAGCGCCTCGATGCGGTCGTCGGCCTCGGTATGCGCGGCGCCGCCGCTGAGCGTCACGGGGATGACGTTCGAATCGTGCTCGAAGGGGATGCTGGCGACTTTCTCGCGCAGTCGATCGAGCGCCTCGGCCGCTTCCTCTAGCGGCTTGAGCCACAAGACGGCAAATTCCTCGCCGCCGTAACGAGCCACGCAGACCGCGTCGCGCAGCTCGCCGCGCATCACTTCCGAGACCTTGGCCAGCACGGCATCGCCGGCCGGATGCCCGTAAGTGTCGTTGATCCGTTTGAAGTGATCGATATCGATCAGTCCGAGCGAGAAGGGAACGTGTTTGGTATGCCAGGCACCGAACAGTTCGTCGAGCGCCTGGTCGAACGAGCGGCGGTTTTTCAGTCCGGTCAGCGCGTCGGTGCGAGCTTCGTTCAGATAGTCGGCGATCTGATGCGTCTGGTTCTCCAGGCGTTGTTCGGCCGAATCGAGCCGATGCTGCAGCTGCTGGTTGGCGCGCATGATTTGAGAGAGCAGGCTGAGAATCTCTTCGCGCGGCGCGGCCGGGTCCCCTTGGACGCGCTCGCTCAGAGTGCTCAGCTGCGTCTGGTAGTTCGAGACGTCGCCAGCAAACTCCGTCGTCCAACTGGACAGATTGCGCAGCAGGTCGAGGAAGTGCTGGCGGTCGACCAGCTGAGCCGCCGACGCCGAACGCCGTCCCAGCCAGAACCCGACTACGGTCCCGATCACCAGCAGACCGGTTCCGACGGCGAGTCCCAGCAAGAATACGGACGAGTTCGGTGGCACGTTAGGCAAAGCTCCGCCTGCCGGCTGACTGATGGAACAGGGTCGTCGCTACGCGAAGCCCGAGCCGCCCGAACGTTACGACACGCCGGCCAGCTCAGGCAACATCGAGTTCTTGCCAATCACGACGATCCCGGCCGGACTAATCGTAAAGCCGCGTTGGCGATCCTGCTCTTGATCGTATCCGATATGCATGCCCGGTGGTATACGAACGCGTTTATCGATGATGGCTCGGCGAATCCTGGCATGCCGACCGACTTCGACTCCTTCGAACAGGATGCTGTCCTCGACGTGGGCGTAACTGTTGACGCGTACATTCGGACTGAGGACGCTGCGTTTCACAGTCCCGCCGCTGATGACCGTCCCCTGGCAGACGATACTGTCCAGCGCGTGTCCGCAGCGATCCGAATCACCATAACTGCCAAAGACGAACTTGGGCGGCGGCAGATTCGGCTGCAAGGTTCTGACCGGCCAGTGATCGTCGTACAGATTCAACTGCGGATCGATCCCGATCAGGTCCATGTTGGCGTCGAAGTCTGCGTCGAGCGTCCCGACGTCCCGCCAGTAGGCATCTTCCTTGCGGTTTTCATCTTTGAAGGGAAACGCGAACACGCGGTGCTCGTCGATGATCGACGGGATGATGTTCTTGCCGAAGTCATGGTCGCTGTCGGGCTCGGTGGCATCGCGGCACAGCTGCTCGAACAAGAATCGCGAATTGAAAACATAGATGCCCATCGAGGCCAGCGAATGGTCCGGATCACCCGGAATCGTCAGCGGATTTCCCGGTTTCTCTTGAAAGCCGACGATCCGCTGATCTTCGTCGATCTGGATGACGCCGAATTGGGTAGCGGTCTGGCGATCGACGCGGAGCGCGCCGATCGTCAAATCGGCCTGCATCTGATGATGGTATTCGATCATCGAGCGGTAATTCATCTTGTAGATGTGATCACCGGCCAGGATCAACACGTAGCGCGGACGATCCTTCTCGATGGCAAAAATATTTTGATAAACCGCGTCGGCCGTGCCTTGGTACCACTGCTCGTCAATACGCTGTTGCGGCGGAACGACATCGATGTACTCCTGCAGCTCGGAGCAGAAATACTGTCGCCAACCGAGATTGACATGGCGGTCGAGACTGAAGGCTTTGTACTGCGTCAGCACCAGCACACGTCGCAGCCCCGAGTTGATGGCATTGGAAAGTACAAAATCGACAATTCGGTAGCTGCCACCAAACGGAACCGCGGGCTTGGCGCGGTCGCGCGTCAGCGGCTCCAATCGCGTCCCTTTGCCTCCGGCCAAAACAATCGCCAACGTATCCTGCATGCTCAAAGTAACAGACCCTTCCTCCTGGTTGCCTCGCGACCGGCCGACCGAGCTCGAGCGGCGTGAATCTAAAGAATAGCAGACTTGCCCAGGTCTGCCACCGAACCCCTCCCTCCCTCGGCCTCCAAGTAGGACAGCCGTCTCGGCTGTCAAGCACTAACAAACGGCCTCAAGTAGCGCATCCGCCCCACCTGCCCTCCAATCGCGCCGACGGGC
>JBQCJB010000285.1:0-7353 GCA_051953155.1 Aureliella sp.
ATGCCCAACGAGGAGGAAGAGTTCAAGCTCGCCTTCTACAACTCGATGACCACCTGGATCGACATCGATCGCCTGCTGGACGCTTTCGGCCTGGCCCGCGACCAGCTCCACGATTCACCGGCGATCGACAAGGCGATCCGCAATCTCGGCCGCCGCATACCGACTTATATCACACTGAAGGACGTCAAGAAGCGTTGGGGCAACGGTCAGGAGGATGTCTTTCCCGTCTCGCAGTTTGAAAAGTTGTGGGGCGACATGACCGCGCTGCCCGAAGTCGACTGCCAGTTCATCATCGTGCCCACCGTGCGCGGCCAGCAACTGAAAGAGCAGGCTCAACTCGACGGTTGGCTGCGCGACGGCTCAGCCGCGCAAATCGAAGCACTCCTCGAGTGGTAAGCCTCTACATGTTGTGGCTGAGCAAGTAGCCGAGGATGGCGCCGATGACCAAAGCCGGCGGGACGGCGATGGCCAAGGTCAGAGCGACCAACATCGTCGGCGACATCCGCCACAGTTGCCCCAGCGGCAATGAGGCCGAGCCGAGCGACGCCCCGGGAGCGCTCGGCTCGCGTTGGCTGCTGAGCCCTTTGAGCGCGTCCAGTGGCACCGACGTCGGCCCGAAGTTGGCTGGACCAAAGCTGCCCATCGAACTTTCCTGCACATGCCCTTCGTCGGTCGGCTCGGCTTGGCTGTCGTTGTCCTGATCCATCGGTGGCGGCGGCGCCATCCAAGGCGAGCGTCCCATGCGAGCGTTGGACATGCCGCTGATTCGCTCGCCCGCCCACGGCTCCAACCGAACTGCCACCTCGCGCATGCTCGAGAGCCGCTTCTCCGGGTTCTTGTCCATCATGTCGGCGATGATGTCGACGAATTCTTCGGGGATGTCGGGCACAAATCGCCGCGGGTGCCACGGCGTCTCTTCCAAGTGCCGCTTGAGCTTGGAATGCGTATCGCCGCCAGGAAAGGGGACCTTTCCGCAGACGGCGTAATAGAGAGTGCAACCGAGCGAATACACGTCGGCCGCCGGTCCTATTTCCAGAGGCGTGCGAATTTGCTCCGGCGAGATGTAATCGGTCGTGCCGACGATCTTACCAGCCCGCGGATCGCTAATGAGGTCCTGGTTGAAACCGGCCAGGCCGACGTCGGAAACCTTGGCGTCCCCTTCGGGCGTGACCAGGATGTTGCCAGGTTTCACGTCGCGATGGATCAAGCCCTTGGAGTGAGCGTATTCCAGACCGAGGGCCGCCTGCATGATAATCCGCGCCGCCTGTTGCACCGGCAGCGGCCCGCGCTGCCGCACCAACCGTCGCAGGTCCATCCCCGGCACGAATTCGGTCACCAAGTAATGGATCTTGCCATCCTGGCCTGCGTCGAATGCACGCACCAGATAAGGGCAGTCGAGCTTGGCCTGCATGCGGATCTCGCGAATAAAACTGTCGCGAGCCAATTGCGTCGCCCTGGCCAGGGGTAGAACTTTTACTGCACACACGCGGCCCATCACCTGATGCACCGCCTTGTAGACCTGGCCCATGCCCCCTTGGGCGATCCAGTCGGTGACGATGTATGGCCCGAGGTTCAGCTTTGTCCGCCCGGCCATCAACTGGTCGGCCTGGTACGGAGTTACCAGTTCCTGCTCAATGAGGATCTCGGCCAGGAAGCGGTCCGAAACTTCCTCGCTCCCCTGTCCGGTCTGTTGCAGACGGTGCCGAGCGACTCGCTGGACGTAGTCGAGCGCCTGCGGTGTCACCAATCCGCTGGCCAGGGCGGCCGAGCAAAGGACGGATTCTCCTGGAATTGCGGACATCAGGTATGTGTGTGACAATCAAAAGTTTGCAACGTGGGCAGACGAGTCGAATCAAAGGTTAGTATGAGTGGAAGATTGATCGCGATCGGCGACATCCATGGCTGTTCCGCCGCGCTGGATGCTCTTCTGAAGGCCATCGCTCCCGAGCCTGACGACACCATTGTAACGCTTGGCGATTATGTCGATCGAGGCTCCGACAGCAAAGGTGTGATCGACCGTTTGATCGAGCTGGGGCGTCACTGCCATCTCAAGCCGCTGATGGGCAACCACGAAGAGATGATGCTGGGCGTCGTGCGCGAAGGCCAGCCTCCGTTCCGTTGGTTGCAATTCGGCGGCGTCGAAACGCTCGACTCCTACGGCTTCAGCGGCGACATGTCGGTGATACCGCAGAGCCACCAAGAGTTCTTCGATAGCCTGTTGCCCTACTACGAGACGGACGAAACCTTTTTCGTGCACGCCAATTATCATCCCAAGGCGCCGCTCGACCGGCAGACGCCCCACGCACTGCGTTGGCAAAAACTGACCGAGTCCGTTCCGCCGCCGCACATGAGCGGCAAATTGGCCGTGGTGGGACACACGCACGATCGCGGCGGCGAGATCTTCGTCGTGCGCCACCTCATCTGCCTGGACACGTTTTGCTATGGCGGTGGTTGGCTGACCGCGATGGAATTTCCGTCGCGGCACATCTGGCAAGCCGACTCCGCAGGCCGTTTGAGACCGACCGTGCAGCGGTAGCCGCCGCGCGAAGAAAGTGAATTGCTCCCAGGCGAAAGAAACGTCGAGCACAAAAGAATAAAGGCGAAGCCGACCAAAAGATTGATCGACCTCGCCTCGCACGGGGGGTGAGAAAGCCAAAAGCTTTCCGAGCGAGTTCCTTCGCTCACTACACAATAGGTCGGTCTCTGGAGAGCCTGCGCCAAAGTGGCCAGGAAGTGGCTGCCGCCGTCGCGTAAAGCCCGAATGCCATGCCAGGTGTAACAGTCGTAGCGATCAAGCCTCAGGGGGTCATCGCAAATTCGGTACTGTTGACCAGCGCCCACAGCAAATCGGCTTGCCATTGGCTCGCTTCGGCCTTGTCTGCCTCATCGCCCTGAGCAGCCGCGTTGTCCTTGTCAGCCTCGGCAGGCTGCGGCAGCATGGCTGTGATTGCAGCCAGTTCGCCTGGTCGCGGCGGCCGGCAAAGAGTGCTCAGGAACAGCCACTCGATGCGCTGGCGATCATCCAGATGCGGCGCGCTCAACGCTTGCAACAGTCGGCTGGTTCCGTCTTGATGCACCTCGTCCAGGCCTTCGCTGTGGAGTGTCACCAGAGCTTGCACAATGCCGAGCGTGGCGGTGCTCCCTTCGCCACGCAGCTTGCCCAACTGCCTGGCCAGCCCTTCGACCTGCGCCGCGCGGTCGGGTCCGGCAACATTCCGCGCTACCTGCTGGTAACAGGCGGCCAGTTGCAGAGCGGTCAACGGCTTGACCGGCATCCACGCGTAATGGCTTGCTGGAGGATTCGGCTCGCTCAGGTCTTCCGCGACGCGCCGCGAAGCCCGCTGGTAGGCATGCGAACCGGCCAGTCCGCGCAAAAGCTGCCGCAGATCATAGCCGCTGGCAGCGAACGCTTCGGCCAGTTCGCGGAGCAGCTCCGGATGCGACGCCATTTCCATCGCCCGCATGTCGTCGATCGGTTCGATCAGGCCGCGGCCGAACAGTAAGCTCCAACAGCGATTGACCGCTGCACGAGCCAGGTACGGATTTTCGCGGGCCGTCAACCACAGCGTCAGTTGTTGGCGGCGCGTGCCGCTGGCCAGCCCGCTCAGACCGGTGGCGACCAGCGGGCGCGGCGCGATGACTTCATCGCTGTTGGGTAGCTGGACCTCGCCTTCCTCCAAATCGCTGACCGCCGGCATGCGACCTGGGGCGGACATACCGCCGGCCGACAGCTGCGCAAAGTAAGCGGCAAAGCTCCAGAAGTCGCGCTGCTTCCAATGGTCGAACGGATGGTCGTGGCACTCGGCGCAGTCCAACTGCACGCCCAGGAAGACGCGCGCCGTCTTGGCAGCGATTTTCTCCGGCTTGCCTTCCAACGACAGAAAGAACTCGCCCGGCCCCGATTCAGCCGGTCCGCTGGCCACGAGCAAATCCGCGACCAGGCGATCGTAGCGCAGATTGTCGGCAAAACGATTGCGCAGCCAGGCTTGCAGACCACCTGCCATCGGCGGCGGCCCGACAGCTTGCATCTCGGGCAGCAACCACGCAGACCAGGTGTTCGCCAGGTGGACGGCCGACGCGGGCGACTCGAGCAAGCGGTCGATCAGCGCGCCGCGCTTGTGCCGATCGTCGTCGCGCATGAACTCGACGACCTCGAAGGGCAGCGGATTCTTGCCGGTCAGGTCGAGCGTCAGCCGGCGCACAAAGGTGGCGTCATCGCACAGCGGCCCCGGCTCGACCGACTGCTCGCGCAAGCTCTCCTCGATCAAGGCGTCGATCCGCCGAGCGAGCTCCACTGCGTCGGGCCGCGGTAAGGGCTCGACCGCATCTTGTCCGGCCAGCGGGCTGCTTGGATAGCTCGCCGCCACCAGCAGCCAGAAGAGCGCGGCACACCGAGTAAGGGCGACAAGCAGTTTCATTGGACGAGCTTCTCTCTGCGGAGGGTAACGCGCAAGCCAGCTGAGTCGGGCCGTCGCCAGCCATTATCGCAGTTTCCCGTCGGCGGCGACAGTCGCAGGGGCGGACCGGGCTGCGCAGGGCTGACTGCGCTGGGCCGGGCTGTGCTCGGCTTGGCTGGTTGCTTGCAGGCGTATTGGTCAGCCGCTTTCGATTGGCAAGCTTTGCGGCATGGGCAGACTGCTCTGATCGCACAGGAATAGGAGCGTTGCGCGTGGTGCTCCGCTAGTGAGCATTAGACCCATTGTCCGAGTGCTGCCGCCGCCAGGAAAAAACGTCAGAGCAGTAAAGAGCGCGGTTCGATACGTCTTGCAGGTGGAGGGACTGTAGGTCGAGGCCGCGGCTGCGCGAGCCAGCGCCTGCAGGCGACCGCTCCGCCCGGTTGGCAGCGATGCCTTCCCCCTTGTTCACACGGCAGCTATGGACGGCTAACCCAGGAAGGTGCTCGGATGGTCGCACCGCGATATCTACTTCTACTCGCACTCTCGTCGATCAGTTTCGCTGGCTGTGCCGCGTCACTGCAAGACTTCCATTATTCGGTCGTTAACAAGTCGCGAGCCGAATACGCGTGGCTGACCAACACTAGCTTTGGCGAACGTTGGAATTACGGTTCGGACTACGCGTGCGGTTACAAGTCCGGCTACTACGACGCCTCGACCGGCAAAGGTTGCGTGCTCCCGGCGGTGCCACCGCCGTGCTACTGGAGCACGAAGTACCAGTCCTGCGAAGGGCAAAAGCAGATCCAGGATTGGTACCGCGGCTACCAATGCGGCGTGGCCGCTGCCCAAGGCTCGGGGTACCCGTTCTTCCACAACGTGCCCGTCGGTCCCCAGGCGCCGGTGGTCAACAAGGATGGCTGCGGCATGTGCTATGCGCCGCCGTGCTGCTTGTGCGAGAACACCACGGCTCCCGCCGCCGACGACGCGGGCCTGCCGCTCATGCCGGGTTCACCCGCCGCGACGGCCATGGCCAACAATCTTCCGGCGACCGACGGTGAGCGAGCGACTGCCGTTCCTGCGCTCGAGGCGCGTGCGGCTGCTGGATCGACCGGAGCTGTCGTCGCGGGCCTGATCGGGCCGACCGGCTCGGCTTACCCCGATGCTGATCCGCGGAACGTGCGTACGGCCAGCGCTGAACGCCCCAGCGCGGTTCACCCGACGATGCGCTAAAGTAACCGTCGTTAACCCCTGGAAATAAGTCCCTAGAACCAGACACGGATTGTCTGAGCGAGCGGCCAAGCGCTTGCTTGTACTGAGATCAAGGAAGGTCCGATTATGTTGATGCCGTTACACGCAACGCGACTGCTCCAATGGGCCGCCATCTGCGTTGGGACTTTGATGAATGTGGGTTGCATCACCTTCACCCACCATGCGATCCCGGCATATCGGCTGCCCGATCAATTCCAGGCTCCTTCGCGCAGCCGCATGGAGCCGATCAACTTCGCGCTGCTGGCCCAGACGCCGCCACCGGAATACATTCTTGGCGAAGGCGACGTGCTGGCGATCTCGGTGGCGGGCATCATTCCCCCCAACACGCAAGAACTGCCGCCGCCGATCGCCGCTCAGACGCTGCAGCCGCAGTATTATCTGCCGGGGGGCAACATCAATGCACCTGCCTTCGGTTTGCCGCTGCAGGTGCGCGCCGACGGCACGCTGACAATGCCGCTGGTCGATCCGGTGCCAGTCGCAGGGCTGACTCTGCCGCAAGCCGCCGAAGCGATCCGGCGCGCCTATCGCGACCGCGACGTGGTCAAAGAAGGCCGGGACCAGATCAATATCGCTCTCCTGCGCAGTCGCGTGAATCGAATTCTAGTGCTCCGCGAGGATGCGTCCTTGGAAGCCGCTGCGATCATCCGCAAGGGTGAAGCGATCATGCACAAACGGGGTTCGGGACAAGTCATCGACTTGCCGGTCTACGAGTCGGATGTGCTGCACGCCTTGACGGCCAGCGGCGGTCTGCCGGGCGTCGACGCGATGAACGAAGTCTGGGTGCTGCGAAAAACGACGCTCCAAGTCAACGAATTCGAAGCCGTCCGCGCTCGGGCCGAAGCGGGCGACGAGCCAGCTGGCGAAATCATTCGCTCGATGCCCTCGCACGTGCAAGCCATCCGCATCCCGCTGAAGCTCTGCTGTGGCGAAGCCGTACCGTTCGCTCCAGAGGACGTCATCCTCCAGGATGGCGACGTGGTCTACATCGAACCGCGGCGGCAGGAGTATTTTTATACCGGTGGCTTGCTCCCGGGCGGTCAAATCCCGATCCCCCGCGATGAGGATCTGGACATCATCGAAGCGATCGCCCTGGCCAACGGCTCGATCGGTGGCTTGGCCGGTACCGGTGCCGCTCAAGTGTTGCGAGCCGGTGCAGGGGTGGGCAACATCATCCCGCCGACCCGCGTGCTGGTGCTCCGCAAGCTGCCCAATTGCCAGCAGTTGCCCATCCGCGTGAACCTGACGCAGGCCATGCGGAATCCGCAAGAGCGCATCCGCATCATGCCTGGCGACTTCATCATGATGTACTACACCCCGGGTGAGCAGCTATCCAACGCGGCCCTCAACTTCTTCAACATCAACGTCCTGATCTCCGAGTGATCCAGTCCGCAACCAGCGCGCATGCCTCAAGTAGGACAGGCCTCCGGCCTGTCTAGCACCCGCCCTCCACTCTATGCCGAAGCCCAAAAATCGAACTTACCACTCCTCTCAATTCCCTCAGCATCAAGGTGATGCGTTCGACGGGCCCGCAGCTATTCGGCGACTATTAGATAAACCGATTGGAGGTAATTGTCACCGGGGACATTCATTAATTGTCGCTCGGGACACTCGACGCTTTCCATCGTCGTCAGTCGCCTTTCGCTGCCCGACAGTTGCGACCTTCTGCGCGCCTTTCGCAGAGCGAAAGGCG
>JBQCJB010000286.1:0-6540 GCA_051953155.1 Aureliella sp.
TGCGACCCATCCGCTGCCATCGGGCGTCCAAGCCACGCGCATGACCAGGTCATCTGCGACAGCAAAGTTTTGCAGCACATCTCCGCCGGGCCAACTGCGCAGCTCGACGGTTCCCGCTTCTGCCGGCGCACCGCCAGCGACCAGCAGTCGGCGACCGTCAGGAGAAAACGCCAGGTCATGCACGTGGGCCAGTTGGGTCGTCCAGGTTTTCTCCAGTCGCAGTTCGGGCCACTGGCGGATCTCGAGTCCCAGCTGCGATCCGAGAACCACGCTGGCGCCGCCCGGTGCAATCGCGACCGCGGTGACCGGTGGCTCAGCTGCTGCCGCAAACTTGGGCAGCCCCAAGCCAGCGAGGATCGCCAAGAACGTTAACAGTAACGCAGCCATACGCACTAGTCTCGGAAGGACCGACCAACCCGCCCGCCCGACTTCGCCTGAAGGACCAACACGCTCAACTTGGCGAACCCTCATAGCAGTTCATCGATCAACCGTCCGCCTTGATTGATTTGCACTGGCCGGCCGTCCGGGGTGAGCAAGGCGTGGTCCGGATCGATACCCAAAAGATGATAGATCGTTCTCGCCAAGTCGCTAGGAGTAATCGGCCGCTCACGCGGGCTTTCTCCGACCCGATCGCTCGCGCCGATCACTTGGCCGCCTGGGATTCCGGCACCGGCTACGACGAGGCTGAAGACGCGCGGCCAATGGTCGCGCCCGCCGCGCGCGTTCAGCTTAGGCGTGCGACCAAACTCTCCCATGGCGATAACGAGAGTCTTCTCGAGCAGGCCTCGCTGCGACAAATCGCTTATCAGCGCCGCTAGCGCCTGGTCGAGCGTCGGTATCAGGCCGACTCCAACCTTCGCACCGGAATATCCATCGCGAAGTTGCAGCACCAGGTCCTGATGCGTGTCCCAACCGCTGTTGAGAACTGAGACAAATGGTACGCCGCGTTCCACTAAACGTCTGGCCAACAAGCAACTCTGGCCTAGCATTCGCCGACCGTATCGCTCCCGCACCGCGTCCGACTCGGACTCCAGGTTGAAAGCGTCCTTGGCCGACGGCGACGTGAGCAGCCGGTAAGCCTGCTCGAACGCAGAGCGCTGGTTCGCTTTGGCGTTTTCCAACTGGTTTGCTGCCGCATCGAACTGCCGGAGAAATTCGCGGCGGCGATGCAATCGCGAGGCATCGAGCCCCGGAAAAAAGTCGACGTCGCGCACGTGGAAGTTCGCACTCGAAGGATCGCCACCCGTAACGAACGGCTCGCAAGCGCTGCCTAAAAATCCTGCGCCGCCCAAACGCGACTCGGGGACCGCAATGTACGCCGGCAACTCTCTTGGCTCGAGGCGAAGCCGCGAGACGACCGATCCATAGCTGGGATATTGAAGTACCGGCGAGGGCTGGTAGCCGGTCATCAGATACTGATTGGCCAACCCGTGCTCTCCCAGAGGCGACGTCATGGAGCGCACGATCGCGAGCTTGTCGACCACTCGAGCGGTCAGCGGCATGTGTTCGCAAATCTGGATGCCGGGGACATTGGTAGCGATCGGCCGAAACGGGCCGCGCACTTCCGCCGGGACATCGGGCTTCAGGTCGAACGTTTCTAAATGGCTAGGGCCGCCGTCGAGCCATATCAAGATGCACGACTCGGCGCGGGGCGCCGCCGGGACAGCCGCCGACGCGCTCGACAGGTTTGCCGTGCGCAGCTGGAACCACTGGGCAAGCCCTAGGCCGAAGGCTGACAAGGTGCCGACGCGCAGCATGTCGCGCCGGGACTGGCCGTCGCATCGCCGCGGACTGTGGCTGAACATGGTAGCGCCGTCCTAGTGGTTCTGGGTGAATTGGTGGCTGTTGAGAAGTGCCCAAACAAAGTCTTCGAGTCGCTCACTGCGCTCCGATACCGGCCCATTGGACAGCCGCTGGCACCAAGCGTCCAATTCGGCGGCTTCGGCCTTTCGCGATAGAGCCCGCCGGTAAAATTCGTCGACGATTTCGGTATCCGAACGCCCTGCGGCGATCAACTCGCGCAAGCGTCCTTCGGGCGATCGCAGTTTGCCATTGATCAGTTCGCCGTTGATTAAATGCAATTGCGTTGCGACTCCAGTGTTAACGCCCGAGAGCTCACTGTCGCAGCCTGCCGCACGAGTGCAGCGCCCGAGGCTGTCTAACGACGGCGCACGAACAAGTGGAGGCACTAGATGCACCGCTCGCGCCCCCTCGGGTAATCCCTCGTACGTGTCGGCTACACCGGTCACGTCCGCGATGGCGTCGGCCAAGACTTCGGGCATCAATGGTCGCTGGAATGCGTGGGAGTAAAACCGATTATCGACTTCATTGCCAGGAACAGGCCGATCGCTCCGTCCATAGGTGCGCGATAGCGCAATCAGGCGAAGGGTGTGCCGCAGGCTAGTTCCGTTATCGATAAAGTCGGTCGCGAGTCGTTCGAGCAATTCAGGATGCGTCGCGGGGTTGGTGTCGCGCATATCGTCAGTCGGTTCGACCAGACCGCGCCCGAACATCGCTTGCCATAAGCGGTTCACGGTGACCCGCGCGAAAGCCTTTTGCCGACCATCGGTCAACCACTCTGCAACTGCGGCCAACTGATCTTCGCCTTCACCTAGATCGCGCACGCCTGGGATCCGCGCGACTGCCGCTTGGCCAGTCCGTGGATTCGTGACCGCGCCCTGGCTTGTGACGACTACGTGGCGTCCTCGTTCGATCCGAGCGAAGACCGAAGCCAAGCCGTGATAGTCATCTTGTGTCCACTTGTCCAACGGATGGTTGTGGCAATTCGCACAGCCCAGACGGGCTCCTAGAAAGAATCGACCGAACGACTCCGCATGCGTCCGGGCATCGGGAACCATGCGGCAGAAATTTGCGGGGCCGACGTGGTGCGAGTCGCCGGTCGCGGTAATCAACTGACGAGCCAAGTCGTACATCGGCGTATCCGCCTCGATTTCGCGACGCAGCCAGCCTGTGTACGCTTCGATGCCCGCCGTCTCACCGGCCAAGCCATGAATTCCCAGGTAACGCGACATCCGCAGCGTCCAGTAGTCGACAAAATCGCGGCTCGACAACAGGCAGTCGACTAGCTGCGCTCGCTTGGTCGAGTTTGGGTCGCGGACGAAGTCATCGACCTCTTCGCGCGTCGGCAGCCGTCCGGTCAGGTCGAGCCGCACGCGTCGCAGGAAAGCTGCGTCGTCCACTTGCGGTGACGGTGGCAAGCGAAGCAGGCTCAAGCTCTTCGAAATCTCTTCGTCGATGAAATTGACCGACGGTTCGACGGCGAGATCGACCGGTCGCGGGCTCAAGGGGACGCTCACTTGGATAGATACGACCTGGCTGAGAAACCTGGCGATGATCACATGTTGACCGGGGCTGCGCACGCGGATTGCCTCGCGGCCGCGATCGACGTCGATCGCCTCTGGGTCCAAGGAGGTGAAAACCGTCCACTTCGTAACGTCTTCCGCTGGTCCTTCGTCGAAGATAGCGGTCGCCCGCACCGGGATTTCGCCTGGCTGAAGGGGCAGATGGACACGGGTGGGCGTTACGTCGAAATGCATCAGTCGGCGGCCAGCGCCTCGCGGCGCGCCTGCCTCGATCCAGCGCAGTATCCGTTGCTCACCCTCCGAGCCTTCTTCAAGAGCGACATCCCCGCCATGAGGCAGTCGGCCCGTCGGTTTCGACAACAGCAGGCTCAGCTCGGCCCGAGCGAAGTTGACCCGTCGCCCTTCGAGCGCGTGGACGATCGCGTGGTAGTCGTGAGCCGGATCAGCGCCTAAAAGAGAAAGTTGGAATCCGCCGCGCCCGGCAGCCGCGCCGTGGCACGCGCCGACGTTGCAGCCCGATCGGGTCAGGACCGGCATGACTTCCGTCTCGAAGTCAGGCGCCGGCTCCGGCGTGACACCGAGAGTGGCCAGCCACAAGAAGATCGCCGGGAACACTATTTGGCTCCATCCGACGGCGAGCGAGTCTGTGGCCGAGAACGCATGCGTGCGGCGTCCGCCATTTCAGGAATGTCCGACAGCTTCGGCACTGGCCCACCGACGACCTCTGCAATTTTTTCGAGCACTTTGGGCAGATCCGCTTGCAGGCTCGGCTGGACGAGTGCGAAGTTGCCCGTCACCTTTCCGGCCTTGCCAACCAGAATGGTCAACATCACATTCCGGTTCAGGCCGTAACTGCCTGGGCCTTCCTGACCTTCGAGCGAAACGCCCACGGGCACTCCCGCAGTTAACGCGTGCTTGACTCGCTTGATCGTGTTCTCAGCGGCTGTGGCGTCGCTGTCCAGCCAGACGACCCCGGTGACCAGGCCCTCTTTGGCGCGCGTTTGCGCGTAGCCTGATAATACGCGTGTGAAACTAATCGACGGCCGCGTAACATCGTGCACGAAGATCAGCAGGATCGGCTGGTCTTTCGCCTGACCGACGAAGTCGAGCGTCTTGCCGGCGTCCTTGTCGAGCACTCCCCGCACTTCGAATCGCGGCAGAGGCTCGCCAACCTGCGGCCCGGAGTACAGCGGTTCGTCACCAACCAGTTTGCCAGCCAAAGCGCAGCTAAGACTGACAAGCACACCCAACAGGACACGGAAGCCGGTAGTGCGTTGCACGAGCATCTCCCTTGAACATGCGCAGAGCCATTTGTGCTGGACACGAATCATTCTAGCTGACGCAGCACGCGTCCAGTAGGATAGCCGCCCGGGCGGTCCTACCTCTGTTCTCTCAACTCATTCCGCGAAGCTTCGCACTCAGAAGTCTAGACGTCTCGGCTGTCCTTCCGCTAACTCTGAATTCGGTCCGCGGCTGAGTCTAGCGGGACCAGGCGAAGAAGCCGCCGGCGCGGAAGGGGAGGGCGGGGGTGCGCTGGGGAATGAGGTGGCTGCCGGTCAGGTCGATCGGCAGAATGTCGACGCGCTCGAAGCCCGCTGCGCGGAGATCAGCGCGCAGCTCGCCGAGCGAATAGATGTGCAGAAACATCCGCGGCAGCCCGCGATAGCTGTAGATCCGATCGCCATATTCGCATCCGCGGCGCCACAGACTTTCCAACCGCGTGCGCAACAGCCACCATGGACCGTGAGGATCGAGCCAACTGTGGTCGCGGTTGTGCACATGCAAGAGAAACGCGCCGCCGGGAGAGAGCGTGCGCCGCACGTGCCTTAAAAAGGCTTGCCGGTTCGAGCGTCCGCGGATCATGCCGATGCTGCTGAACAGGCAGACGGAAACATCGATCACCTGGTCGTGCAGCCAGTCGAGCTCGACCAAGTTGCTGTGCACGCAGGCAGCAAGTTCTGGCCGCGTCAACTGGGCGGAGGCGGTCGTGAGCATATGCCGGCTGAGATCGACGTTCAGCGTTCGATAGCCCAGCGGTTGGAGCAAGCGAGCAATGCGAGCCGTGCCGCAGCCAAAGTCGGCGACCAGCGAACTGTCCGCCGGATAGTCGCTCAACCGCTCCAAGAGCAGTTGAGTGTCCAAGCGCATCAGCGGGTGGTCGCCGTGGTACGCGTCGTACTCGGTCGCAATCGAAGCTTCGCCGACGTAATCCCAGGTCCCCGGGCTGACGCCCCGCGGCAATTGCCAAGCGGGTCGTCCGGACGAGAAACGCTGCGGCGAATCGGCCATAAAATTAGATGTTGACCCAAGCGCCGTTCTTGGCGCTGGAGAGCACGGCGTCGCAAACCCGCTGGGTCTCCAGGGCGTCGCGGAAGGTCGGATGCGCGGGTTGCCCCGTTTCCAGGCTCTTGAGGAAATCGGCAACTTGATGGATGAACGTATGCTCGTAGCCGATCTGCAAGCCTGGCACCCACCAGTTGCCCATGTAGGGCTGGTCGCCGTCGGAGACGTGAATGCTGCGCCAGCCACGAACGATCGATTGATCGCTGTGATCGAAGTAGCGCAGCCGGTGCAAGTCGTGCAGGTCCCACGCCAGGCTGCCGTGTTCGCCGTTGATTTCTAACGTGTACAGCGCCTTGTGGCCGCGCGCGTAACGCGTCGATTCGAACAGGCCGAGCGATCCGTTCTTGAAGTGGCACAAGAACGAGCAGGCGTCGTCGATAGCGACCGCTTGCTTCTTGCCGGTTTCCGCGTGCACACGCTCCTTGACGAACGTTTCGGTCATGGCGGTGACGTCGCGGATGCTGCCGTTCAGCCACAGGGCGGTGTCGATGCAGTGGGCCAGCAAGTCGCCGGTCACGCCGCTACCGGCAGCTTCGGCATCCAGCCGCCAGGTGCCCGCACCACCTTGGGGCACATCGGCATTGATCGTCCAGTCTTGCAAAAAGTTGGCGCGGTAATGAAAGATTTTGCCAAGCTTGCCCGAGTCGATGATCTGCTTGGCCAGCGTCACGGCCGGCACGCGTCGGTAGTTGTACCAGACCATGTTGGCAACGCCGGCGTCTTCCACCGCTTTGCACATCTCTTCGCCTTCGGCCACGTTCATCGCCAGCGGCTTTTCGCACAGAATCATTTTGCCCGCCTTGGCCGCGGCGATGGCGATCTCTTTGTGCAGATTGTTCGGGGTGCAGATATCCACCGCATCGATGTCATCTCG
>JBQCJB010000287.1:0-2635 GCA_051953155.1 Aureliella sp.
GATTTTCTCGCACATTATTCCAGGCGGCCAACGCGATCAATTGCTGTTGGCGGTCTCGGTCCTGGCCGCGTGCGCGGTGGTGATGGCCTTGTTCGACATCGTCAGGGGGATTGCGATTCACCGCGTCGAGACGCGCATGGGCACGCGCGTCGAAGTCGGCATCTGGGACCGTCTGCTCAGTCTGCCCGCTTCGTTCTTTCGCAATTACGCTGCGGGCGACTTGGCCATGCGAGCCATGGGCATCAACGCCATCCGGCAGGTGTTGACCGACGCCGCGATGACAGGCGTCGTGTCGTTTGCCTTTTCGATGGTTTCCTTTGCGCTACTGTTCTACTTTGACCGGCTGTTGGCGATGATCGCTCTGCTGCTGTTCGGGCTGGTCTTGGCAGTGACCACGATCTCTGCAGTGCGACAGCTGAAGCTGCGGCGCGCGTACTATGCCCAGCGCGGGCAAACGGCCGGCATCGTGCTGCAGTTGCTGAGCGGCATCTCGCGATTGCGCGTGGCCGGAGCAGAAAATCGGGCCTTGGCGTATTGGTCGCGCTTCTACAGCCATCAAATGCGATTGTCGTTTCGCGCCCAAAGCGTTTCCAACAAGTTGGCCGCCTTCCTCGACGCGTTGCCGGTGCTGGGATCGCTGGCGGTCTTCGCCGCGGTAGTTTGGTTGTCGAGTTCCTTGAGCATCGGAACTTTCTTGGCATTCAATGCCGCTTTCGCGCAGATCCTCTACTCGGCTGTACTGCTCAGTTCAGCCGTTGGTTCGCTGATCGAAGTCATTCCGCTGTTCGAGCAAGCTCGGCCGATCCTCAGTTCGATTCCAGAGGGGCGGAAGTCCAGTCGCCAGCCCATCGCCTTGAGCGGCGACATCGAGATCAATCATGTCTCGTTCCGCTATCGCCCGGACAGTCCGCTGGTACTGGATGACGTGACTCTGCACATCCGGCCCGGTGAATTCGTGGCCCTGGTCGGTCCGTCGGGGGCGGGCAAATCGACCATCCTCCGCATGCTGCTGGGCTTCGAAGCCCCGACCAGCGGTTCGATCTACTTTGATCGCGAGGATCTCATGGGACTGGATCTGCCTGCAGTCCGCCGACAAATGGGCGTCGTTTTGCAAAACAGCGAACTGACTCCCGGTGACATCCTCAGCAACATCACGCGTTCGTTCCAGTACACGCAGCAGCAAGCCTGGGAAGCCGCCATGCTGACAGGATTGGACCAGGATATTCAAGAGATGCCGATGGGCGTCTACACGGTGGTCTCCGAGGGTGAATGCACGCTCTCCGGCGGTCAGCGGCAGCGTCTGTTGATCACCCGCGCGATCGTCTCCAAACCGAACATCCTCTTGTTCGACGAAGCGACCAGCGCGCTGGATAACATCAGCCAGGCCAAGGTTGCCGAGAGTCTTGAGCGACTGAAGGCCACGCGGATCGTGGTGGCGCATCGCTTGAGCACCATCATCAACGCCGATCGGATTTGCGTCATCGATCGGGGCAAACTCGTGCAGGAAGGAACCTTTCGCGAGCTCATCGAGCAACCAGGGCCGTTTGCCGAGCTGGCCAAGCGACAGATGTTGGCCTAGCAGGCCAAACTGCGGGACGCTTATGCCGCGAAGCAATGAGACCAAACTGCGAGGCTGAGCAATTTGTGAGACAGCCGAGACGGCTGTCCTACTTTTTCAGCCTCCCGCTTTGGGGAGAGCGGTTGGTCAGACAGCCGAGACGGCTGTCCTACTAGGCGTTGGCCAGACTCTGCGGAGACTCCTTCTCCAGCACGCTGCCGATCTGCCGGAATTCCTCGGTCAACAGGGCCAGCACATCGTCCAGGCTGATCAAGCCGACCAGAGAGCCGTCGCGATCGACCACGGTGATGCGACGACAACCGGTCACGCGCATGGCCGACAGAGCCGACTCGATCGGCTCGTGCTCGCCAATCGAGCGCGGCGTGCGGGTCATCACTTCACCGATCGACGTCATCGCCGCATCGCGGCCTGTGGCCACGATGCGAACGGCCAGATCGCGATCGGTCACGATGCCGATCGGGTGACGAGCGTCGTCGATCACGACCAGCGTGCCGACCTTGCGGTCGTGCATGCGCCGCGCGGCGACTTGAACCGATTCATCGGAGGTCGCCACATCGACCTCCCGGCAGCATATTCTTCCAACAGTCATGACTTGCGCCTGATTTATCTTGAGGTGTCCAGCACCCATAAGCAGAGGCCATGCCAGCGAGTCCACTGGCGGTGCTCTCGCGAGCCGAGTGCGCCGGGCTGGCCCACGTTTCGCCGTACTTTTCCAAGGCTCCGACGGTCGCCGCTCCGAAAGCTCCCTCCAAGTCGCGCCCCGCGCACGCCCCCTGCCAGCGCGCCGATCCGCGCAGGTGCACATCGGCAAGCGCGCGGCCTGTGGGACGAACGGCCGTGCATCGAGCATTGACTCGAGCGGACCAAGGGGCTCCAACTACAGTCAGCCCGAGCGTTCGTTCCCATCTTCCATGCCAAGCGGAGTTCGCGATCCCATGCCATTTGTCGATGTTGTCCTCGGAGGTTTGTTGCTGCTGTTCGGACGCGCGTTGTACTGGGTGTTTGTGGCTGTGGCTGGCTTCCTCGTCGGCGGGCAGGTCGCCGAGTTGGCGCTGG
>JBQCJB010000288.1:0-2261 GCA_051953155.1 Aureliella sp.
CGACCGTCGAGCGCACCCACGTGGGCTTCATGGGATGCCACGGCGCGCTGAACGGCCTGCGGGTGGCGCGAGCCTTGGCCGCCGCGGACCCGCGGGCGCGAGTTTTGATGTGCGCCGTGGAATTGTGCACGCTGCATCACCAATACACCGACCAGCCCCAACAAATCGTGGCCAACAGCCTGTTTGCCGACGGCGCGGCCGCCACCGTCATCCAGGCCGGCGAGGCGGGCCAGAGCGAGACGCCAGCCAGCTCCTCTCTGAACGGCGGTGCGAAGGGCGAGCCAGCAGCCCAGACGGCCCCAGCGGCCCAGTGGCACATCGCGGCTAGCGGTTCGTTTTTGATTCCCGATTCGACCGAGGCGATGACCTGGCGGATCGGCGACCACGGTTTTTCAATGACGCTTTCGGCCCAGGTGCCGGAAATGATCAAAGCCCAGCTGCGGCCCTGGCTGGCCCAGTGGTTGGGGCGGCACGAGTTGACGGTCGATGCCGTCAGGCACTGGGCCGTTCACCCGGGCGGGCCGCGGATTCTCAGCGCGACGGCAGGTGCGCTGGGGCTGGCGGACGATTCGTTGGCGGTCTCCTCGTCGGTGCTGGCCGAGTGCGGGAACATGTCCTCGCCGACGATTCTGTTCATTCTTCAGCGGTTGCTAGCAGCGGGCGTCTCCGGCCCCTGCGTTGCGTTGGCCTTTGGTCCGGGGCTGGTCGTCGAAGCCGCGCTGCTTCGTCCAGCCGGAGCCGAGCCTCAAAAAGCCGGCATCTAAGATTAAGCAACCGAAACCTGGCCCGGAGCTCGGGGTTAGACTGGGTAGGAGTGCTTGTCGCCGGCCGCTTTTTTCAGATGACGGATCTTGCCGGGTCGACTAGAATTGTGCGGTTGGATCGATCGGCCAGACGAACGATTTCAGCGCATCCTGCCCCGCGCGGCGCCGCGGTCGCCTCTGGCCTAACCGCGCCCGCTCTCCAGCGCCAGCCCGACCCCTCATTCGCCCACCTTTGCAACCACCATCATTTTTCGCAGTCGATCGTTAGTAATCGCGGAGTAAAAAACAATGGCACATCGCCCCTCGTGTAAACGCGTTTGGCGTAGGCACACAAGCAGTCGGCGTGGCCGCATGTTGATGATCGTCTTGGGCCTGTTGGCCGTCTTTGGCGGCGGTGGCATCGCTGCGTACCGCCTGGTCGCCCCGAGCGCCGACCTGGGGGCCAGCGGACCGCTACTGCAAACGGTGAGCCGAGGGCCGTTCGACCACATCGTTCTCGAGCAAGGAGAAGTCGAGAGCAGCAGCAACATCGACGTCCTGTGCGAAGTGAAAACCCGCGGCGGCGCAGGCACGCCGATCCTGTGGGTGATCGACGAGGGCACCTACGTGAAGAAGGGTGACAAGCTGGTCGAGCTGGACAGTTCGGCACTCGAAACGGAACTGCAGGCCCAGCGGATCCTGGTTGCCAGCGCCGAAGCGACCGTGATCAGCAGCAAAGCGGCCGTCCGCACGGCGGAAATCGCCCTGGAAGAATACCTGCAAGGCACCTATCAGACCGAGCGGCGGACGATCCTGAGCGAAATTGCGACAGCCGAACAGGAGCTCCGCAAGATGGAACTCAACTTGGCCAGCGCCGAGCGGCTGGCCGCCAAGGGCATGGTCAAGTCGCTGCAGATCGATGCCGAAAAGTTCGCCGTCTCCAACGCCAAGAACATGCTCGAGTCGGCTACCGGCCGCTTGAAGGTGCTCGACGAACTGACCAAAGAGAAGATGAAGGTCGAACTGGAAAGTGCGATCGACGCGGCCAAAGCCAAGCTTTCCTCCGACGAAAGCGTGCTCAATGAAGAATTGAACAAGCTGCGCGAAGCCGAAGACCAGGTGGCTAAATGCGTTATCAAGTCGCCGACCGACGGCGTGGTCGTCCACAACAACTCGTTCAGCAGCCGCGGCGGAGCGGAGTTTGTCGTCGAAGCCGGCGCCTCGGCCCGCGAACGGCAGTGCATCATCAAACTGCCCGACCCGAACCGCATGCAGGTCAAAGCCAAAATCAACGAATCGAGCATCACGCTGATCCGCGAAGGCATGCCGGTCAAGATTTCGATTTCGGCAGCGCAGAACGAGCTGACCGGCCGCGTGCGGCGCGTCAACAAATATGCCGAACCGGGCAGCTGGTTCAGTTCCTCGGTCAAAGAATACGCGACGTTCATCGACATCCTCGATCCCCCCGAAACGATCCGCACCGGAATGACCGCCGAGGTCCGCATCTTCGTCGAACAG
>JBQCJB010000289.1:0-4219 GCA_051953155.1 Aureliella sp.
CACCCCCCAGCCCCCTCTCCCCGAAGCGGGGCGAGGGGGAGACTGGTTCTGTGTTGGACTCTCACCAAGCCGGCCGGAGCAGACCCCAGCGGTACCAGCTTAAGACTGTTTCGTGTTCAGCTCTCGCCAAACGGTGGTCACTGGCTGGGGTTACTCGACTGGCGGGCGTTTGGTTGGTCGGTCGGGGACGGCGAAGAAGCCGCCGCTTGAGCCGCCACCGCTCATGCCGCCCATGCCACCGCCCATGCCGCCGCCCCAGCCCATGAGTCCCCCTTCGGTCGCGGTCGCTGGGCCGGTGGCGCTGCGGAGGTTGGCGGGGTTCATTTTGGCCAGTTCGGCGAGCAGCTTCTCGATCTTGCGATGAGCCCTTTCAGGGCAATTGACGACCATCATCGAACCGATCAAGCCGATGGTTCCGGTCCCCGTGCCCTTGATCTCCCACGCATCGGGCTCAATGGTCGACTGGATGGTGCGCACGAGATCGCGGATGCCGGCGGACGTTGGCAATAGATAGGCCAGGTCGTAGTACCGCACGCTGCCTTGCACTTGCTCGCGGCTGACAACGCGGATCGAATAGTCGTTGACCTCATAGGCCAGCCCGAGTGGGTCGAGAATATGTTCCAGCGCCTCGCACAAGGGGAGCGAGTGCAACTGCAAGGTGATCGGCGTATCGGCATCGATTTCCGCGTCATTGAGCGATTGTCTGTCCACGACGATGTCGACAGCCAGCATGTCCGCAAATGTGTCTAAGACTTGACTGAGCGGCGTTCCCGTGAAGTCCACCTCGACGGTCTCTCGAGTGCGCTGCCGTGTTTTCTCGCCGGCTTGCAGATCTTCAGTCCCAGTGCGCAGCCAGCTCGGCGACTCCCCCTCGGGGCGCAAAAAGCTGGCGACCTCTTCTTTGCTGGTGACGTTGACATTTTCCATCACCGGTCCCGCGGCCATTTTCGGTTCACCCGCTGGCTGTAGCTTCGGCGTTTGAGCCGGCTCGCTCTGGGAGAGTATGGAGGCCGTTGCGATCTTCGCTGCGTCGATCTCCGCTGGTCCGGCCGGGGCGCTCACGCGCTCCGGTGTGCTGCCGCTGGGCCGCACTTCCCGTGGCTGCGTTCCGCCGATCTGCGCCGAGAGGGCAAAGAGGCTGAGCGAAATCGTTACGAACGCAACAGACGAAACCATGGCAATCGGTTTGACAAGGGGCGCTAAGCGCATGGCCATTTCTCCTTGGACGAGCTGCGAGATATAGGGGTCGCTGGATAAGAGGCTGTCGAGCGGCAAAGAAGAGTCAGACGAGTTGCTGGGGGTGTTTTGCAAGACGCGCTCGGCCCAGGCCTCGCTGGCCATGGCCGTAGTCGCATGGTCGCGCTGCCAGGCGATGCCACTGGCGAGCACAGTCAGGCTGAGGCCGCGGGTCGCCAATCGGTGGCGCAGCAGTCGACGGCCGCGACGCAATCGTCCTTCGACAGCCGCGACGCTCAGTTCCAGGCGATCGGCGATCTGACGGGCCGAGTGACCGAGAATGTAATGTTCGACGACTGGCTCGCGAAGGCTCTCGGGCAAGTTCTCCAGCTCGCGATCCAAGGTGCTCAGTTCGATTTGTCGGGAAATCTGCGCAATCGGGTTCTCGGCCGAGTCCAGGTCGGGCATGTCGATGTCTCCCAGCGGCACCGCGCGGCGTCGCGACTTGGCGCGGACGCGACAAGCCGTTCGATAAGCCACGCCGTACAGCCAAGCTGCGATCGAGCGTCGCGAACGGATGCTCTTGGCCGATTTGAGCAGGATGACGAAGGTCGCTTGAAAGGCATCTTCCGCGTCCTGCGGATGGCTGACCACCCGCCGGACGACCGTGGCAACCAGCGGCGCAAAACGCTGGACAAGCGTAACCATCGCCTCGTGGCTGCCGCCGTACAGATACAGCTCGAGCAGCTCCGCATCGGTTTGCAGGGCCGCCTGCGTTTGTGGGTCGGACAAGCGGCGCAGCCCAGCTTGATATTCGAGTTCTGCGTCATTGGTTTGCATGATGGTTCTTTAGTGCAGGACGTCTGCTCCGCCGGGCGCAAATTCGGAGAATTTTTTTCGTCGGCAGATGGGCGTGAAAACTGCTTGGCTCCCCTATCTTGTCACAACGGCCTGGGAACTACAAAGCTCCGGGGAGAACTGCTTGTCCGGCTGCTTGGGGCTGCATACAGTTAAGCGGACGCCGTGGGCGGGCACATTTTCTCTGAGGAATGAGAGAAAAGGGAGTTGCTCGCCTTCTCACACGCTGGATGCGCTGGGGCGCCGGGCCCTGCGGTAGTTTTGATTCTACTGCCAGGCGCGGGGCAGCCCGGACGGTCAAAGGGGTATTGGGCTCGAAGCGCGTTTTTGCGCCGCGAGCAATCGCCGCCAAGCTTTGCGCAGTAGGTTCGCCGTGCATGATCGGCAGACACCTCACTGGCAGGCGCGGCTGTAGAGCCCATGCCGAATGCGCTGGATGAAATTCCCCAGCGATTTTTTGACCAGGCACATTCCGTGATCTATATTCCCTCGGGCTGACTTCGTGCACGGACGCTGGCACGGTCACAGCCAACTGCGGACGCCCCCTAAGGGGCGAGTTTTTGTCTCGTCGTCCGCTGGGCTGAGAACCATGCTTCGAGGAACAAGCCCGCCAGGTTTTCCGGTTGGTCATCCAGTGCCACGGGAGCGATGGTCGCTATCGGCCCGCCCCACCGCTGTTTCGGCCGCCGGAGAGGATCAGGCAGCGATCGTCACGAAGTTAGGCCCTGAGCCCCGGAAACAAACGATGCGGTTTGGTACGCTAAGACACACACTCGTTTTCTGTCTCCTGCTAGCGGGCATCGCGTTTGGCAATGCACTGCCGGCGCGAGCTTACGATGGCTCGGTTGCGTCGGCTGCGCTGGCCGAACAGCACATGCGCACCGGCCTGGACCTGGAACAGAATCGTCAGTGGTTGGAAGCGGTTCAGCACTACGAGAAAGCTTGTCGAGCGGTGACCGATCACCCGGAGCTGAAGCGCCGCTTGCTCATCTCGCGCATTCACTATGACGTCGTCCGCCGCTGTCAGGACCCTTCGCTGCTGGATTCGATCGCCACGATTTCGGTCAATGAGGGGCTGGAACTGTATTCCGAGGTCCTTTCCCGGCTCGAGATGAGCTACGTCGACAAACTGGACATGACCGAGGTCGTGCGCGGCGGAACGGCTTATCTGGAAGTGGCTTTGACCGAGCCGATGTTCGTCAGCCATTTCTTGCGCGGCCAAGATCCGGCTCGCATCGAACAGTTCCGCACGAACGTCCACCGGGTAAGCTTGGCTCGCCAGATCCACAGCCGCTTTGAGGCCCGCAGCACGCTGGCAAATGTAGCGTCGATGGCTCAGGAGCAGATCGGTCTGCCGGCTTCGGCGACCATCATGCAATTCGTCTGCGGCGCCGTCGGCTTGCTCGATCCGTATTCGTCTTTCCTGTCCGCCGGCGAACTGTCGGAAGTTGAATCGCAGATCGAGGGCAACTTTGTCGGGCTGGGTATCGCCCTGCAACCACACGAAGTTCCGCTGCGAATCTTGAACGTCATCGCTGGCGGCCCGGCTCGCGAATCGGGGCTCGAGCCGTCGGATCGGATTGTCGAGGTCGGTTCGGTACGCTGTGCCGACGTGGGCGCCGAGCGGGCGGCCGATCTCCTGCGCGGTCCCGAGCACACCAAGGTTCGCTTGCTGGTCCAGCGTGCAGGCCGCGGGGAGTTCGAAGTTTGGGTCGATCGCCGTCGCGTTGAGGTGGCTAGCATCGAGAACGCCCACATCATCGATCCGGCCAACGGCACCGCCTATCTGAAGATCAACAGTTTTCAAAAGACGACCGTCAGCGAACTGGATGCGGCCCTGTTCACTCTCGAACGCGAGCGGATGCGCAGTTTGATCATCGACCTCCGCGGTAACCCGGGCGGTTGGCTGGACGCAGCAGTCGCCGTGGCCGATCGCTTCGTCGGCGAAGGCATCATCGTCTCGACCCGCGGCAAGAACGGCATCGAGAACCAAAACTACACGGCTGTCCGCGGCGGCACCTGGCAGATGCCGCTAGTCGTGCTGATCGACGGCGATAGCGCCAGCGCCAGCGAAATCTTCGCCGCCGCCATCAAGGACAACAATCGCGGCGTCATCGTCGGCGAACGTTCCTACGGCAAAGGCTCGGTCCAGGGCATCTTCCCGCTCGGTTACGGCGGCGCCGGC
>JBQCJB010000290.1:0-8252 GCA_051953155.1 Aureliella sp.
AGCCTCAGTTGCGATTGGATTCCTCAAACGGGATGGATCGCGGCAACCGGTCAGGGACTCAATCAACCGCAGTCTATCGATGCATGACTTTGACGAGTGTTGTTCGTACGCAGGATGATAGCGAGCCGCGCTCAATTGTGACAGCAAGAGTTGGTGGTATTGCCCATTACGTTCGGGACTGTTGGAAATACTCCCGAAGCCGGTTCCCCAGCAAACGTCGTTGCTGCGTGCCGCTTGCGTGCCGCTGAAAAGGATTGACTGAAGCATGCTTTTGCTAAATGATTGAAGCCGGATTTTTCAGAACGAAGACTCCGCTAGCTCACGGCTCATTGACTCGTTTAGCAGCGGTGACATTATTTGCTCCGGCCTGTGTGTCGTAATCGTCGTCAATGCGACGAATTAGTCCCTCGTCATTGAATTGAAAATGCATGTTGATACGGATCGGTCCACAGAGCTGCTCTCCGATATAGCCCGACTCCCAAAAGCGGGCGTGGACGGAGTTCTCGCCCACTGCAAACGTCGCGTCGGTGAGCGGCCTGCGTCGGAACACGCCAAAGAAGCGATCAAGCCACTGCTGCAGCCCATCGGCGCCGTGCCAGGTCCCGATGAAGGGCGCTACCTTGGGATCACCCGGACAAACAAAAACAAAGTCGGTTGCCAGGTGATGCTTGACGTGTGGAACCATCCCTTGACCGACAGTGTCGAACGCCGTAACCCATTGCTTGGCTACGGTCAAAATATCCAAGCTCAGCCGTTGAATGGTCGCTTGACTGTCCTCGCCGACCAGCGCTTCGGCAATATTCTGAATTGTCTCGACACTCAAACAGCCTCCCGTCTCGGCTTTTCGGATCAGTCGCTCGGAGTATCCTGCCAACTTTGCCAACTCCCGTTGAGTCAGCCCACGGTCTATGCGCAGTTGCCGTAAAAGCACGGAATTAATGCGGACTGAACGCGCGCTCATAAGCAATCAAGCGATAGTTTAACTCAGGGTGGTGCCATAACCGATGGCGTAATCATACGCAAATCGGAATGCATGTCAGCCATTAAAGGATTATCAAAACAGAGTTTCAGCCAAGACTGCGGAAAGACGACCAGTGTCAAGTCCTCAGTCGAGGGTTTTTATCAATGAACAGATGATCATGTTCCTGAGCTTTCGGAGATCTTCCATGGGCAGAGCCAACTGGAGCCTTCCTTGGCAGTTACTAAGCCGGCAACGCAACCGGTGCCCATCCGAGCCCAATATGCTGGCGAAAGGTGCGAGCGATGAGCGGCCAAATCCCCTGTCATCGTTGGTATGTACCCTTACTCAATCATGTGGTGGACTGTCAGACAAGCGGCTTGTCCTGGTTCATTTTCGCGAGGCGCTATTGGGGCTCGTTGCCTGCGTCGTCGGTGTGGGAGTGTTTTTCTTGCCCGAAGAAGCTCGGCGTTTGGAGGATACCTCGGTCACGCATGTGATCGACTATGTGCCTTTGGAAGACGGCCGGGAGTGCATCGCATTAGTGCAAACAATGGACGCGAAACGTGAGGAGCAAAGCCGGCATCGCCGTATCGTTTGGAGCACGCCTGGTTCTTTCCGCGGAGAACAAAAAATTTTTCCGGTGCCAGCGGTCGAACGTTTTTGCGTTCATGCAGCCACGCATCAACTTTTCGCGGTCGACTCGTATGGAACGCTAATTCAAGTGGATTTAGAGCTGCCAGATGCGACGCCGCAACGGTTCGGCCGCAGCCTCGGTTTCGCCGCGGAAGAGGTCCAATGCTCGAGTGACGGTCAGTTCGTCTTGGTGCGCGACGACCAGGCGCTGACGTGTTGGCACGTACGACCAAGCGGCGAGCGTCTCATTCGCCCTATTTGGTGCTACGCAGATGGTGAGATTTCGGCAATTGCGATGGACCCGAAAAATCCAACGTCGGCGATACTAGCCCGGGGCGTCGATGGCGAGGCGGAATTGGAATTCTTCGATGTTCGTCAGGGGCCCAGTCGCGGCAAACGGACCGCGCTTGCAAACTCCGTTCAGCGGATCGTAGTCAGCCCAAACGCTTGTAAAATTGGCTGTATCGCCCCAACGGGTGAAATTACCTTTTTGCAGCGGGCCTCCGTGTCTTCGAACTCATGGTCAGTCGATCAGGTCGGTGCATTTACTGGATTGGCATGCGCCGCCTGCTTTTCCCCAGACTCAACGCGACTGGCCACCAGCGATCGAGACGGGCGCGAAGTATGGCTGCATTGCCTCGACGGTACTCTCCGGATGCAGCAAGTCGGTCAAGCGCCGGCGCGGATCCTCGGGGTCCGCTATCTCGACGACCATCAACTGGTCGCTTGGGGGTTTTATGACCAGCCGTACTTCGTCGACCTTTCGGAACTGGAGGCCAATTCGACTGGACGTCCCTAGGAGGCGGGTAGGAATTGCGCAGGAGGCTCGATTACGCGTGCCATTTAGCTTTGCGGCTCGCCCACTCTTGGTCTCGGGGCGGGAAACTGGGAAGGAGAAGCCAGAAATGATGAAACAGTGCAACGTCCCGTGTAAGGCAATTTTCCGAGTCGGCTGGTACTTTATCCTACTAGTCTCGGTCTACGATGCTTGGTTATTGCTCCGCTACCGAGAAGTCATCGTCGACACGGAGCTCAACCCGCTCGGAGTTTTGCTATTGCACCTTTGCGGTGGAACCGTGTGGCTGTTTCTGGGTCTGAAGTTAGCCGGAACGGTACTTGTCTGCACCATTCTGTCGGTGCTCTACCAAATCGCCCCGCTGCGAGGGATCTCGATCACCGTCGTCCTGGCTTGTTTCCAATGTGCGCTCTTGGTCTTTCTCACAAAAGGCTAGAGCTCTCGGTCGAATGATGCTTGGCGGAGAAGCCAGCTGTGACGTGCCGGACCAAGAGAGAGCGAACCTGAAAAAGGTCAGGCTCCTGTAAAGAGTACGCCCGGCAGGATTCGAACCTGCAACCCTCGGTTCCGAAGACCGATGCGCTATCCAGTTGCGCCACGGACGCGTGTGACAAGGATGAAGTTTACCGCATCGGATTTGGCTTTAGAAGAGGGAGTCGCGCGTTTACTGTGTGGTCAGCGTCTGCTTCGGTTCGGGGCGGATCGAATGGGGCGCGGCGGTTCGGCGTCGCTGGCAGCGGCGGGGCGGAGTCCGCGCGGGTCGGTGGATTGGCTATCATAGAGTGCATCAGCGCGCGGGACGAAGTAAGTTGACCATCCTTTGAAGAGCCAATTGTTGTGAGCGACCGCAGGCGACGGATCGGAATTTTGACCGGTGGGGGCGATTGCCCCGGCCTCAATGCGGTGATCCGCGGAAGCGTCAAAGCGGCGATCAATCTGGGATACGAAGTCATCGGCATTCGCAGAGGCTTCGAAGGGCTCGTCGATCCGGTGGCCACCATGCCCTTGGATCTGGTCAACACGTTCGGCATCCTCAACCAAGGAGGCACGATTCTCGGCTCGACCAACAAAGGACGCTTCTCGATGAAAGTTGGCGTCGAGGAGCGCCGACGGCTCGACCGGCAACTGCTCGACGAAGTGCGGGCGAATTTCGAGAAGCTCGAGCTCGATGGACTTATTTGCGTCGGAGGCGATGGTTCGCTGACGATCGCCCAGGAAATGTACGAGTTCGGTTTGCCGGTAGTGGGCGTACCGAAGACGATCGACAACGATCTGTGCTGCACCGCGTTCAGCTTCGGCTTTGACAGCGCGGTCGCTTGCGCGGCCGACGCGCTGGACCGTTTGCATACGACTGCGGCCAGCCACGAACGGATCATGGTGCTGGAAGTCATGGGACGGCACACCGGCTGGATCGCGCTGCATGCAGGGATCGCCGGCGGGGGCGATGTCATCTTGATCCCCGAGATCGATTGGACGTACGAGAACGTATGCGCGAAAATCGTCCAGCGCCGGCAAATGGGCAAACGTTTTACGCTGGTCGTCGTCGCCGAAGGGGCTCATCCGCCCGGCGGCGGACTGGTGACGCTCGGCGGACAAGCGGCCGATCGTCAAGTGCGCCTGGGTGGCATCGGCCAGATGGTCGCCGACGAAATCCAACAGCGGCTTGGAACGGAAACGCGCTGTGTCGTCTTGGGGCATTTGCAGCGCGGTGGTTCGCCGACCTACTTCGACCGCATGCTGGCGACGCAGTATGGCGTCCACGCCGTGCGACTGATCGAAGAAGGACGTTTCGGCGAGATGGTCTGCTACGCGCCACCCGAGGTTAACAGCATCCCGATCACGCACGCGGTCGTTCGATTGTCGACCGTCGACCCGCAAGGCTCGGCAGTGATCGCTGCCCGCGGCCTCGGGGTGAGCTTTGGCGACCAAGGTCAGTTCGTCAATCCTTTTCCAAAGTCGCGCGTCCAAGCCACCACGTTCGCCGAGCGCTACAACGCGACGCTGGAACAGTGGGCCATCATGGAAGCCGATTATGAATGACCCTTTTGGCGCGGAGATTGCACTCTAAACGTTGATTTAAGACAGGTCTTTTTGGGCAATGATTCGCCTCATCAGTGGTAAGGAGTTGGTGTGTATATTCAGCTGATAAGTGTCCACGGCTTGATCCGCCCTCAAGCGATCGAAATGGGACGCGATGCAGACACGGGCGGGCAAGTTCGGTACGTCCTCGAGTTGGCAAGACACCTGGCGGGGCTGGAGGAAGTCGAAAGGGTCGATCTCTTTACGCGCTTGTTGACCGGTACTGGGGCCGATGGCGTGCCCATCGACGAAAGCTACGCCCACGCGATCGAAGAGCTGGCGCCGAATTGCCATCTGGTGCGTTTGCCAAGCGGCGACTGCAATTACATCCGCAAGGAAAAACTGTGGCCGCTGCTGGATGAATTCACGGGCGAACTGATCAAATTCACTGAAAGCCAAGGGCTGAAACCTACGGTGGTTCACGGCCATTACGCCGACGCCGGTTATGTTGCGCGTCGAGCGGCCAAGCACTTCGATTGCCCGTTCATCTTCACCGCCCATTCGCTCGGCAAACCCAAGCTGGCTTATCTGCTCTCCGAAGGTTGGACGCGCGAGCAAGCCAACGAAGAGCTGCACATCGATCACCGCATCGCCGAGGAACAAGCCTGCTTGCATGCGGCCGACGCCGTCGTCGTCAGTACCACGCACGAACTGAACACCCAGTATGCCGAGTACGACGTTCCCGAAGATCTGCCGATCAAAGTCATCCCGCCGGGAACCGACCTGGCGAAGTTCTTTCCTTACTACGATTACCAGTTGCCGGCGGCCGACATCGACGAGCGCTACAAACAGGCGCGCAGCCGCATGCAGCGACGGCTCAAACGGTTTCTCACCGAGCCCGAGAAGCCGCTGCTGCTGGCCGTCTGTCGTCCGGATCGCCGCAAAAACATCCAAGCCCTAATCAAAGCCTACGGCGAAAGCCCCGAGTTGCAAGCCATCGCCAATCTGGCAATCTTTGCTGGCGTGCGCGAAGACATCGAGACGATGCCCGACAACGAACGGCAAGTGCTGACCGAGCTGCTGTTGTTGATGGACCGCTACGACTTGTATGGCAAGTTGGCGATTCCCAAACGCCACGATTCGGATTTCGATGTTCCCGAACTGTATCGACTGGCGGCCAGTCTGCGGGGCATCTTCGTCAACAGCGCGTTTATCGAGCTGTTCGGTCTGACAGCCATCGAAGCGGCCGCCACCGGATTGCCATTTGTGGTTACCGAGGATGGCGGGCCGCAGGACATCGTCGCCAATTGCCATAGCGGCCTGGTCGTCGACGTGACGAATCAGGAAGCCTTGATCGGGGCAATGCTCCGGATGCTGACGGACCAGGAGATGTGGGAAGCCTATAGCCTGGCAGGCATCAACAACGTGCGCTCGCATTACTCCTGGCCCACGCATTGCCGCGACTATGTAGACCTGATTCAGTCGCTGGTCGAAGTATCGTCCGGCCGCGCACAGGACGATGGAGCATCGCCAGCTGCACCACCGAAGCTGGGCCAGAAAGTTGGCAAGTACCGCATCGTGCATTCCGGACGTTCGCCGCTGTTGGCGGCGACGCGGCAGCGTTTGAAGCGGGCCAAGTGCATGCTGATCAGCGATATCGACGGCACGCTCACTGGCGATGACGCAGCGCTGTCCGGGTTGCTCGAACTGGTCCGGCGAACGCGCGGCAGCATTTGCCTGGGAGCCGCTTCGGGGCGTTCTCCGGCCTTGGTGGCCGAAGCCGTCAATCATCACAAACTCGAGCCGCTGGACATCATCATTGCGTCGGTCGGCAGCGAGATCCTGCTCGGGCCCTACCGCGAGATCTGGACCGATTGGTCGGATCAGATCGCCGACGACTGGCGACCACAAACCTTGTCCGACGCGATGGCGGGACTCGATTTCCTCGCACCGCAGAGCGGCCCGCATCAACAGGGGCCCTTTAAACTCAGCTACATCGCGCGGGGAGCGAGTCCACCGCCCGACATGCGGCAGCGCATCGTCGATGCCCTCGATGCGACCGGAGCCCCTTACAAACTGGTCGTCTCGCACGAAATCTTAGTCGACGTCCTGCCGGCTCAATCGGGCAAGGGCGCGGCTCTGCGATTTTTGCTCGAGCGTTTGGACTTTCCCAGCGAACGGGTGATCGTTGCCGGCGACTCGGACAACGATCGCGATATGTTGACCTTGCCGGTGAAAGCTGTGGTGGTGGGTAACTTCGCTTCCGAACTAGCCGATTTGCAGAGCGAGTCGAGCGACATTTACTTCGCGGCCAATCGGCATGCCGCCGGCATCCTGGAAGGGCTCGAATACTTCGGCTTCATGAAGCAACTGGCTCAGGTGAGCTGAATGTCAGGGTTGATTCAGTTTGCGAATCCGCGCGAGCTGGTCTTGCGCCCAGGGCTTGTCGCCGTAGAGTTCGATGAGGCTGCGATAGAAGTCGCCGAGTTTGTCTTTGGGCAAGTCGCGCTCGGCCGAGCGAATGAGTGCTTCGAGTTCCAAAGCGGCCGCAGGTGCCGTGGCGCGTTTCGAGTGATCGAGGCTGTTGGCTGCGAATTCGGCTAGCTCGACATATCGCCGATCCTTGTCCGACAGTTTTTCCTGAGCTTTGTAGACGTCGAGAAAAGCGCCAAGCTTGGCGCGTGCCTCCCGAGGATTGCTGTTGCGGGCCTGCATGCACGCCAGGAAGGCTTGTTCCATCGCTGTCAATTCTTCCCCGCCGTTGCGGGCCGAGCGTCGCTCGAGGGCTCGGGTCGCCTGCAGCAGCTCAGCCTCGTCGAGCCAGCCGCGGACCTCAGCCGCTCGGGGATCGTCGGGGTAACGCGTCACGAATTCTTCCAGCGCGCCGAGCGACCCCACCAAGGCAGATTCATCGCCGCTGTCGACCGCCGAACTGATATCCGCATACATCCGGTCGGCCGAGACGGGCTGTGCCATCCAGAAACCGAAACCGACCGTGCCCAGCAGCAAAATGATGATGCCCGCGATCGACGCGTACTGTACCCAGTCCCACTGGTCGGGCGCCTGTTTGGCATCGCCGCCGATGGTGAATTGTTTGGCGTCGGCTTCGCTAACCGGTGTGAAGTGGGACGCGGCCGCAGGCAAGGGTTGGTCGATCGACGGCAGGTCAGTCGGCGATTGTACTGAGTCGACCGTGTGGGCCAGTTCGACCGAGAGCGACGAGCCGATCGGATCGGACTTTCGCGATTGGCGGCCGGGAGCGGCGATGGGTTCGGCAGACACGAGCCGGGCGACGGCGGATTCCGAGGCGATCACCGTCGGACGCTCGCGCGTGTCTGGGTTGGCCGTGACCCGCAAGTCTTCGTCGGGTTCGTCGCTCAGGTCGATCGACGTCAGTTCCTTGACCGAGTCGGCGGTGGCGAGCGCATCGGAATTCTGTCGCGCCGCGCGAGCCTTCTCGGCCTCGAGTTTCAGCAGCCCCTGCTGCATGGCCTTCAGTCGGTTGCCGATCACCAGCGCGGTCGGCGGACGTTTCAGCGGATCTTTCTCGAGCAGTTCGGCGATCAGTGCATGCAGTGCAGCCGGTGCGTCGGGTGCGAAGAGCGTGGAATCGGGTGCGGGCGTGTAACGTACCGAGTACAAGACTTCCGGGACGCTCTTGCCGGCGAACGGAGCCCGACCGGAAAGGAGCGCGAAGAGCACGCTACCCAGGCTGTACAGATCGCTGCGGATGGTGACATTCTTGCCTTCGGCCTGCTCAGGTGGCATAAAGTCGGCTGTGCCGATCAAACTGCCGGCAGCCGTCTGCTCGGTCGATCCGAATAGCTTGGCGATGCCGAAGTC
>JBQCJB010000291.1:0-10876 GCA_051953155.1 Aureliella sp.
TGGCCTTCGAGCGCCGGCGCCCCATCACGCACTAGGCCGCTCCGAGAGTGCCGCGGAAATTAAGAAACGACACACCGGGTGCAGCACCTGCTTTCGGGTGCAGCACCTGGGTCGCGTGAAGCAACTGGCTTATGGGAACGCAACTAGTTGCTGCGGGCTGAGCAGCAGGCCGCGAACAATTGCCAGGCGGCGAGCTATGATCTGCCCATCGATCGCGCGAGCGGCCAGTGCCGCAGCCCCGGGCGCGGCCGGTGGGTCAGCCTGATCGATTACAGCCTCGGCAGTTAGTTTTTCTAATATCTCGACAGACAGTTCAGGCCGGTAATACGTCAACAGCGAGACACTCGCAGGGCCTGTGTTCATTTCGAGACTTGGTTGCGGGCGTTCGAAGTCAAACTTCCAGCGTACGCGCGTTGCAGTCTGGCTGACGAGCTCGTCGGCCAAGTCGGGCCAAAGGTCCGAGATGCAGAGTGCGGTCTTCAGCGTGCCTGCCGCGTTTATGGTTCCGGTCATTAGGCCAGCGCCCTCGATCGAGCTTTCGGTGACGTTGAAGTTCTGCAGCGCTAAATGCCACTTCGCCTGCCTGGCCAGCTCCGGTGCAGAAGCTTCGACCTCCTGGCACCAGACGGCAGCGGCCGCTTGCGTCGACGAGTAAGAGGGCGACGTCAATTCGAGGTTGCGGATGGAGCGGCACAGTTCTTCCGAGGCCGCGCGAGCATCGGGGTGGCCAACGCGGAGTGCCGTCTGACAGATGATGAAGGGGGCTTCGTCGCGCTGCCACCCTAGGCTGCGGTTACGCGGCGATTTCCACTGTCCAGGCTCCTTTCCACCCAGTCGCTGGACCGCCGTCAACGGCATTGTTTTTCCGAGTGACCGCCACACGGTCCACGATCCTGGGAACTGGTCGGCGGGCCAGTCCAGCGATTTCTCGGGAAACAACTGGGCCATGGTCTCGAGGCTTCTGCGTCGCGCCGACCGATCTTGAATCAGCGACCGATCTTCGCCGGGTGGCGGCGGTTCGAACGCGTCGAGAAATTGCCGCGGATCGAGTAACGCGCGGCAGAGGGTGAGTGAACTTGGTTCGTATGCCTCGGCCACACGCTGCCCAATTCTTTCACGGTTGAGGCGGTGCCTTTCCAGTATCACCTCGAGCTTGCCACGATGCGGCTCGAGCAAGCCGTGGCGAAACATTTCGGCGGCCAGTTCGATGACCAGTTCATCGCTTGCCGAAGGCGTGGTCACGAAGACCGGAGGAGCATTTGGCTGCCGCCCGCCCGGGCGCGTGCGAACCGGTGGCGGTTCGATTTCCACCGCGTTCAGCGCCTCTTCGTACGTCGATACGTCCAGCGTCCGATCGCCCAGCATTTTCAGAAGGGTTGCACGGGTCGATGACGAACCGGCCGAGTCGCTCAGCTTTCGCAATTCTTCCGCGCCCAGTTCAGTCCAGAAGCCCGCAAAGGCGAGGCGCTGTACATCCAGGCTGGCGTCGCCGAAGCGGTCGCGGACGAGAGTGTCCCAAAACTTGTCGCGGTCGAGGTAAGCCTCCGGCGGCAGCGCGGTCGTGCTGCGCATAGCCAGCGCTCGCCCGGGACCACCCGCACCGTCGCGCAGCTTGTCGAGTTGTTCGGTCGCCAACTTTCTTCGCTGCTCGAGCGGCAGTCGCTGCCAGGCTGCGGCAACCTTCGGCGGCGCGCTCCCTTCGCGAATTTCTACCTTCTCCGGCAAGTCGGCAATTTTCTGGATCGTCCAGTTCACATCCGAGAGCAACCAACCACCGGCCAGAACGTGGTCGAATCGAAACTCGCCTTGACTGTCGGTCACGCCGCGAATGAGCCCGGGAGCATTCGCCAGCCAGACCGTGCGACCGACGAGTGGCTTTCCGTCTGCGGACAGCAGCCGCCCGGCCACCGCCCGCACGGCAGGGGCTTGCTTCAGCACGATGTCAGGCAGTATCAATTCGCTCGGCAAGCTTGCGACAGCTCCGCTCGGCAGAGCCGCATTGGCTGCATCTTCCGCAGTCTGGATCGGCCGCTGGCGAGCCGCATCAACGGTTGCGGGCATCGGCAGTTCGTCGGAGCGAGAGAATCCGTCGCCGACCAATGTCTCAGCCAGGACGACTACGCTGAGGCCGGAGTAGCGCTGGAACGTCGAAATGCGGCTGAATGATGGCAGCAACTGGACCGGCGGCAGGACGATCCAGCCATCGGCGTCGGTGACCAGCCTGCGGGCCAGCGAAATTGTGAGAATCGCTCGGGGCCGGAGCAAGCTGCTACTGCCCAGTCCGCCGCTTGCTTTGACGCGAGAGGTCAACCGGACCGGTACTCGGCCGAGACCTTTGCCATGCTCATCGACCACGCGCACGCGCAGCGCGACGTTGGGCTGCGTCGCGTCGGTCCGACGATCGAGGGCTAGTTCAAAGTCGGGCGAAGGGTCGAGATCGACCACGCGCGTGGAGAGGTTCGTCCCTTCGACCATTTGAATAAAGATTTCCTTGAGCGCGGCGTCCAGCGGTACAGTGGCTGACCACGAATCGGGTGAAACTCTGCCCAAAAATTGCGTTCGATACGAATTGGGAGGAGAGTCGAAATACGCTAGGACCGTCGCGCGTGGGTTGCCCAATTCGCTGAGCATTTGCCGAGCGTCGTCGGCCAAGCGCACCGACACGCGCCGTCCGGCCTTCAATTCAATATCGGACGCGCGCAGCATCGCGGCTCCTGGGCCGACTGTCACGGTTACCGGTTGAGCTCGCCGCCAGTCCTCCGTGGCAGCGACCTCGATACGATAGCTGCCGACCGGCAGCACGGTCTCATACTCGCCCTGTGCGTTGCAGACGGTACCGGGCATTAGTCCGATCGTACGGGGATAGGCTTCGCCGGGGTTGCTTTCAATGGAACTGATCACGATTCTCGTCGTGGCATAGTCCGCGTCCGCCTGGTCGCTGACGACGCGGCCCACAACCTTCGCCGCGGTAACCACTGGCCACTCTACGTCCGTGACGTTGTCGGGTTCGACGGCGACGTCCACGTAGGGAGCTAAAGAATTCTCCGCGGCCATCGAAGGCGTTTGGTCAGTGCCGGTCGATAGTTTGCGCTCAGCCCGCAGATGGTAGGTCCCCGCTGCCACATCCGCAAACTGGAACTGCCCGTCCGCATCGGGCTCGACCGTCCCGCGGGAGAACGCATTTGACTCGAGAAGCGAACTGAAGGTCGTCGACGCCGGTTGAAGGTGAATGCGAGTCACACCGGAGAGTGCTGGCGGCACCTGTCCCGATATCGAACCGGTCGGCGCGAGGCAAACGAAGACCGTTCCGCTCGCGTCAAGGGTTGGGTCGTCCAGTCGGCTTGGCTGGCGGATCGAAACGGTTTGCGGCTCTTTTCCGGGCAGTTGAACGCGAGCAGTCAATACCGTCGACCGCGTCGGGCACCCCAAGCGGCACAGCCCGAGCGAATCGGTTTCGCAGGCTGTCTCGGCGGTCCATGCCGCGGGCAACTGTGGCCACGTGGAAGAGTCCGCCAGCGCGACCCGGGCGCCACCCACTGGGTGGCCGCTAGGATCGGTAATACGCAACGTGCGCGATCCGAGCAGGGGCAGAACCAGCGGCTGCTCCGTCGGCAACAGGACGCTGCGAATTTCTCGGCCCGGCTTCCACACTAAAGCGCTTGGCTTGTCATCTCGAAACGAGTCCGCGTGCGACGACAGGTCGAGCGAAACGGTTCCATCAATCGCGGTCGTCGCCTCGGTCAAGCGCGGCAATCTTCCGTCTTCGTCCTGCTTGGCGCCGAGCGTGATGACCGACGCGCCGGCGATCGGCTGACCGGCTTGATCGACGACAGCCAGCTGGAAATGGGTCTGCGACGGAGAGGGCGCAAGTTTTTCAGTCGCCGCCGCAGACGCGGTCGGAGGCTCGTCCGCCCGGCAGTCAGCGGAGAGTTCGAATCCGGCCGCCTGCCACGCCAAACCTTGTAGAACCCAGCCCAGACAAATTGCGAGTCGCCGGCTAGTGACCGCCTCTGTGCTCTCAGGACGTCCGGAGATAGGTTTCAACCGAGCGTCAATTGCGCACATGATAGCAGCCTTATAAAAATGACGCGCACGTCTTGCAGGAAAAGCGGATGGCCAAGCAATTGCCACCAGGAATTCGTGCCGACCAGATCGTGATCTCTTGCAATGCTTTCAGAATATCGGTGACTCCATCGATTTCAAGCATTTTTCGCAGTCCGGCCCGATTCGCCTCGTCGTTGTCCCGGCGATCAAATTTCTTTAAAACATGAACTTCGCCTCGTTTCGAATGTGCTTGAAACGTGAATACCTTGTGACGACGTTATAAATGCTTCGAGGATAAGACTTTGAATCACGTGAATTCGACGGCCGACGACGAAGAGGAAATCCGCCAGTTGGTGCGTACGTGGATGACCGCCACGCGCGACGGCGACATCGAGCGCGTCCTGGAACTAATGACTGACGACGCCTTGTTTCTCACGCCGGGGCGCGAGCCGATGAGCAAAGCCGAGTTCGCTCGACTGTCCAAGGCGCAGACGGGTCCCGAGGCGCCAAAGATCGAAGGGGACAGCCAAATCCAAGAGATTCAGGTCGTCGATGGCTGGGCGTTCATGTGGTCGAAACTTTCCATCGTGATCACGCCCCCGGGCAGTACGGAGAAAATCGTTCGTTCCGGTCACACTCTCAGCGTTCTGAGAAAAGAGGCTGGCCAGTGGCGGCTGGCGCGCGATGCCAATCTGCTGACGACGCAACCCAAGGGGGCAATCTGATGAGCGACGCCGACGAGCAATCGCTGGAGGAGAGCAACAACGAGCGGGCTAACCGGTGCGTATGCCCGGTGTGCGGCGGTCAGACGATCGAAATTCGCGGCAAGGCGCAGTGCTTGCGCTGCCGTACGATTTGCGAAACCTGCTGCGAGGGTGGCCGGCAGTAGGTTGTTCGTCCGCGCCAGGAGAACTGCTCAGTAGTCGCGAAACGGGCCGCGGGGTTCGGCGGCCTGCATGTCGTGCGTCCAAGCCGCAAATCGCTCTTGGACCATTTTCAGTTCTTGTCGATGCGTCTGCGACAGGTCGTGCGTTTCGCCCAGGTCGGTCGACAAGTCGTACAGTCCCTTGGCTTTGGCCGAATCGATCCACTTCCACTTGCCAACCCGGGCCGCTCGGTCGCCGCGGCGCTGCCAGAACATTTCGCGGCGCGGTGACTGGGCTTTGGCTTGCAAGACGGGCAGCATGTCGAAACCATCGAGCTTCAGATCGGCGGGAAGCGTTGCTGAAGCGGCTCGCGCAAGCGTCGGTAACAACTCGAGCGTGGTTAGAAATTCATCGGTCACCTGTCCGGCGGGCAACACGCTTGGCCAGCGCGCGACCAACGGAACGCGCAAGCCTCCTTCCCACATCGTCGATTTCTGCCCGCGCAGCGGTTGGTTGCCACCATTGCCCGAACCGCCGTTGTCCGACAAGAAAATGACGAGCGTGTTTTTTTTCCTCGCCCGTCTCCGCCAGCGCGCGCAGCACGTTGCCGATCGCCCGGTCCATGTGTGCCACCGCCGCATAATAAGCGGCCAGCTTTTCAGGCACGCCACGCTCGATCTGGCGCGCGATTTCTTCTGTGGGGGCTTGCACCCCGACACCTTTCTTCTTGCCTTCAATCGCGTCGCTGGCAAAGCTCGAGGCACCGTGCGGAGCGTTGAAACACAAATACAAGAACCACGGTTCCGCCCCGCCTTGCCGGACAAACCGCACCGCCTCGCGCTCAAACACATCGGTGATGTACGTCCCGCGGTCTTCCTGGGTGCGATCATTGCCGCGGAAGATCGAATGAACGCCATATCGTTCATGCGTGTAGTAGTCGATGCCGTTATTTCCGTGACCGTAGAAAAAGTCGAAACCGCGCTGCAACGGCAGATAACGTTTGGCTTGCCCCATGTCCCACTTGCCAACCATGCCCGTGCGATAACCGGCCGCTTTTAAAAAGTCGCCAATGGTCTTTTCGCGCACATCCACACCTAGCGTCATCTCGGGCGAGACGGCATATTCCTCCGGCGTGAAACGATGGCCGTAGTTGATCATGTCGTTGCGGACCATGTCGTAGAGGCCATTGCGCTGCGGATAACGGCCGGTCAGCAGACTCCCGCGCGACGGCGTACAAGCTGGCCAACTGACGTAAAAACTCGTGCCCCGAACTCCCTCGGACGCCAAGCGATCGATCGACGGCGTTTCAATTGGCTTGAGCCCCATGCAGCCCAAGTCCGGCCACCCTTGATCGTCGCTAACAATCAACAAGACGTTAGGGCGATCCTGCGCACCGAGCGTCGAAACAGCCAACGCCAGACCAAGCCATGCAAAACAAATTTTCAAAGCCATCGCTAGGGCCTCTGCTTTCAGTCAAGGATCAATGCCAGGTGGGGAAGGACAGGCGGCGATGCTGGGCGCTTAGTAGGACAGGCTTCCAGCCTGTCTATCTTCGTTTTTTAACTAACGCTCCACAATCAGAGGGGCTCTCAAACCAGTTCGATTTCTCATACCGGCCAAAGCACCACCCTCACCCACCAACCGTCCAGCCAACCGTTCAAGCGCAGTTGAAGAGAGCGGGAAAGATTGGCTGAGCGGATGCTCGGCAATGCCGGCGTAACGCCGCAGCTGGTGGGCGGCGATGCTGGGCGTTTAGTAGGACAGGCTTCCAGCCTGTCTATCTTTGTTTTTTAACTAACGCTCCCCAATCGGACGGGCTCTCAAGCCAGTTCGATTTCTCATACCAGTCAAAGCACCACCCTCACCCACCAACCGCCCAGCCAACCGTTCAAGCGCAGTTGAAGATGAAGAGCAGACAGGCTGGAAGCCTGTCCTACTTAGCCCAAAGCGTTTTTATGTGTTGGTCGGCAGGAACGGAGAGGGGGAAAGATTGACTGAGCGGATGCTCGGCAATGCCGGCGTAACGCCGCAGCTCTTGATGGATGTGTTCGGGGCGCACGCGAATACCGTGCTCCTGATCGATCGCCAAACTGACCGGATCGATCGGCAAGAGCTGCTGGGCGCGGTCGGTCGCCCCAATCACGCGATCCCCCGCGACTCCCGGACCAAGGAACATGATCGAGCCGATTGACCAGTGGTCCTTGCCCTGGCCGTTGTTGTAGTTGGGCGTGCGGCCCATCTCGCTCTGGATGACCACAAACACTTTTTCCCGGATCTGCAGGTCTTCCGCTTTCGTAAGCAAATAATCGATGCCCGCCAGGAACTCGGGAATCAGCTTCAGCTGATCGACATCATTGTTGTTATGGCTGTCGAATTGACCGATCGACAGATTCGCCGAAACGCACACACCCGCTTTGAAAGCCGCCAAGGCGATGTCCGCTTGCTGGGCGAGCCGCTCTTTGGCCGGTTGTTTGGGAATGTACGGCACGACGCGGCGAAGGGCCTTGGAATTAATCTGAGCAGCGTAGAGCATGCTTTGACTACGCTCGACGCGCGGCAATCTCTGCTGTGACACCCGAGCTTCGAACTGCTGCTCGAGCGCCTCTTCGATGCGATCGGTAACGAACACGTCGTGGTACGGGTGCTGCGGCACGCCCGATACACTGTCGGCTTGGGCTAACAAGTTCAGCGATTGCAAATATGGTACGCGCGACATCGGCACCAGATTGCCGGTCGCCGAGTAATTGCCAAAGGTCAGAAAGGCCAGCGGCGCATCGGGACCGTGGCAGGCAGCAACCAGAGCCGGAAAGGTTGGATAGGATAGACTGTCGAGCTTGCCGGTCGCCATGTAGCGACTGCAGGGCGTGTGGTTGTTGACCGACAGGTCAAGACCATTGAACACCAGCAGCTCGCGACCGTACTTCTCAAAGAAGGCTTCGTTGCTGAGCCCCTTGTCGATATGGGCGGCGGTCGGCGCCAGGCGGTGGCGTCCCACCGTCACGATGTCGCCCTCCTGATACAACCGATTAATCCCCTCGACTCCCTTGGGATCCATCAGGTACGTCGTATCCCAACCGCCCGACGCATTGAACACGACGTAGTAGGGCCCCGGATAGCCATCGTCCGAACGCTCGGCCTCCTGGCCGCGCACCAGGTGCCGTCGCCCGATCGGAGCCGCCAGACCGAGTCCCGCCAGCGAGCAAAGTCCCAAAAAGTTTCGCCGGAGCATGATTTACTCGACTAAAAAATCGTGTTGCCGCAGCAGATAGGTCACCACGCCACGCCAAGCTCGAATCGTGTAATGCGAATCGTCGATGCGCGCGCCTTCGGGGCGTCCGCAAAAGTAACTCTCGCGCGGTTCGTACGAACCCTGCGCTCGAGCGTCGGCGATGATTCCAGCGAACAGCTCCGCCGTGCGCTCGACTTCGGCATCGTCAGCCGCGACCTCTTGGCCAAGGATGCGCTGATGCAAAGTCGCGATCGCGCGTCGGATCTGGTCGTCGGCGGCGGCCTCTCCAGGCACGACCTCGGGTTCAATTTCCGGAAAGAGCAAGCGTTCCGACGGTGGGCGGACGAAGTCGCGGGCCACGTTCTGGCAGGCCACATCGTTGGCCATGATGCGCTGGATGGCGCCCATGGCTCCGCTGGGGTCCGCATTGCGTTCGGTGACGGTCTTCGAATCGATGCCGCCGTAGAGAATTTTCATCTCGCCATTCAACCGCCCCCAAGGCTTGCCGAAGATCGCCGCAATCTTTCGTTCGAGCTGCTCTGGCGTTAGCAGGCGGACGAGCCCCACGTCGTCCAACTCCGCCCGGCGGTCGGGCTGGTCGCGCAGCGTTGCCAGCGCGTCGGCGCGATAGAAATCGCTCGCGATCAATTGCTTAAACGCTGTTTTGAGCAAATAACCCGACTGCACGAATTTGGCGGCGGCACTTTCGATCGTCCGCCTTTGCTCGCGATAAGCGCGGAGCTTGGCTGTGAACAGTGGATCGTCGATGTCCTCCGGCGCCGACAGGACCTTGCGGCCCATCAGTATCGTGTAAACGTGCTCGACCATGGCGATCGGATAACGGGGATCCTTGACGGTGCGCTCGGCCAACCACTGGGGAGCTCGCCACCGCTGACTCGCAGGCAAATCTTCCCCCTCGAAGCCCGCAGCAAACATGTCCGAGTACCAACCCTCTTTGCGAGGCTTGAGATAACCTTCCTCGTTGTAATCCTGAAAGATGCCGGCGACCGGGTCGAGCGTCTTGTGGCAGACCACGCAGTCGGCGGCCTGCATGGTGGGAATTTCATATTTGGCAGCAACCGCCGACGAGTCGGTCGAGCGCGGGGCCAACTGCATGATATCGATGCCGAGGAAATGCTGATAAAACATGCGCGCCCGCAAGCGGTTGCGATTCGTCTCGGTCGTCGGATAGCGACGAAGGTAATGGAACATGCTCAAAAAGCCCGCGTGCGGGTAAAGCCCCGTTGCCGATTCCTGCACGCGTCCCTGTCGATTCTTCAGAGCTTTCAAGCGAGCAGGAATGAACTCGAAAGGGTCGTCCGGGTTTCGAAACTGATCCTTCAGCTCTTCATAGATGCCGTAACCTCGAGCCGTGTAGGGCGAGACCATGATGTAGTCGGCGGTCGCCAACTCGGTGAAGGGGCGGTCGTTGCGGACGATCCACGCAATCAACTCTAGTGGCTCGCGCAGCAGGGCCTCGCGGTAATCGTCGGTCAGTTTGTAGCGAGCTTTCTGACGTTCGGCCTCAGGAATGTGGCTCAAGTCGAACTTCTGAGTCCACAGTCTGGTCTTTTCGAAGTGGTCATACGACAGCAGCGTTTCGGCATTGTCCTCCAGTCCCACCGTCAGGAAGATGTCATTAAAACCTTCCTTTAGCCGCTCGAAGAACGCGGGGTCTTGCATGACGTCATCGAGGATGTCCTCAATAGCCGCGTCGCCTCGCTCCTCGACGGCCTCGATCTCTGCGGGCTGAGGCAGGCGGCCGGCGAGCGACAACGTCACGCGGCGTAGCAGCCGCTGCGGAGAGAGCATGGCCACGCCGTCGAAAAACGGCTGTGGATCCGCGGCTGACAGACGCTGCCGTTCTTCTTCGGAAAACGCTTCGGGCACTGCTTCGCCCGTCGTCCGCCGCACGAAACTTTCCAGAATGCGGTAAGCCGTCGAATCGCGTTCGAGCACCGCACCGCCACCGTGATCGAGCTCGCCAACTACCTTTTGCAGCAGCCGTGACTGGCCGTCGCCACGTTCGCGGGCCATTGCGGCGAACGCGCGATAATTCTCAGCCAGCTCGCCGGCCGCAGCTTCGCCCAGCCTACGATGCGGCGCGAGCACAAAGCTGCTTTCCGCTGCCTCGCCCGCCGCGTTGTGGCACTTCCAGCAAATCCGCTCGCCGACCTTGGCCCATACTTCACGTTCGAACCACCGTTGAGCAACCAGGCACTCCGCCGCGGGCAGCTGCGAAGCTGTGTCCACAAGCCCTGAGTCGTCGGGACGGTCCTGGGCACACAGCGTCGAAGCCACGAGCGCCAGGCCAAGCAACGTAGAATTTATTTTCAAGGTAATCGCTGGGCCTGCTTAGTAGGACAGGCTTCCAGCCTGTCTATTCTTCGTTTTAAACGAGCATTCAACTAGTTTGCAACAAACGTTTCCCAATCGGACCGGCTCCTAAGCCTGTCCGATTTCTCCTCCCAGCCAACGCACCACTCTCAGCCACCGACTGCCCAGCCAACGGTTCAAGGGTAGTGAAAACCAGGAACTGACAAAACCAAAAACAGACAGGCTGGAAGCCTGTCCTACTTAAGGCGTAGTTGAAGGTGAAGGACAGACAGGCTGGAAGCCTGTCCTACTGGGAGGTTTCCCAATCGGACGCGTTCCTAGCCTGTCCGATTTCTCCTACCAGCCAACGCACCACTCTCATCCACCGACTGCCCAGCCAACGGTTCAAGGGTAGTGAAAA